>CAMAKJ010000101.1 GCA_945836055.1 uncultured Clostridia bacterium
GACAACTGCCCGGAGGAATTCTTCACCCTGATTATGCGCCGGTTTATGATGGAGATTGCCCAGCGCATCGCGAGGGACGACGGCTGCGGCGCGCTGATTACCGGAGAAAACCTGGGTCAGGTGGCGTCCCAGACCATGGAAGCCATGACCGTCACCGGCGCGGTGGTGGATATGCCCATTTTCATGCCTTTGGTTGGTATGGACAAGAAGGATATCATCGCCATTGCCCGGGAAATTGGCACCCTGGACACCTCCATCCTGCCCTATGAGGACTGCTGCACCGTCTTTACGCCCAAGCACCCCAAGACCAAGCCCACTCTGGGCCAGGTCGTGAACGCGGAAAAGAATCTGGACCGGGAAGCGCTGATTGCCCGGGCACTGGAAAGCGTGGAAAAGATCAAGGTGGCGTATCATGACGAGCCTCTGCTGTGATGTCCTCGCCGCTCTGAAGGGCAAATCCCTGGTTACCGCCGAGAGCCTCACCGGGGGCGGCATCGGTGCGGCGCTGACCGCCGTTCCCGGCAGCAGTGAGGTTTACAAGGGCGGCGTCATTTGCTACACCAACTGGGTCAAGGAGAACATTCTGGGGGTTCCGGCTGAGATTCTGGAACGCTACGGCGCGGTGTCCCAATGGACGGCAGGGTATCTGGTTTCCGGTGTCCGGAGGCTGCTGAAAGCGGATGTGGCGGTGGCGGTAACAGGTCTCGCCGGCCCCGGGGGAGACGAATTCGGTCACAGCGTGGGAACGGTGTTCATCGGATACGAAGAAGCGGCCCGGTCCGTCGTAAACGTATATCACTTTTCCGGTGACCGGGAGGAAGTGCGCAGACAGACCATTGAAGCCGCACTGAAGCTGATTCTGAAATACAACCAATGACAAAAACGCCCGCTGCTTCAGCGGGCGTTTTTCGGCCATATTTCGGTCAGTATCTCAGTGATTTTCCCTATCCTTCTGGGCTTTCATAAACTTTTCTTTCATTTTTTGAAGACGGCGGCGCTGTTTTCGCTCCCGGTTCTGCTGGAACCGGGATTTCAGCTCCGGCGGCTGATCCTGGAGCTTCCCCTCCGGGATGTTTCGTTGGGCAAGCCGCTTGTCCGTGAACTCCCGGGCCAGGGTATACAGTACCGAGGCCAGGGGAATCATCACCAGCATACCACCCACACCCATCAGTTCACCGCCGATGCTCACCGCCACCAGCACCCACATACCGGGCAGCCCGATGGAGGTGCCCACCACTCTGGGATAAATCAGGTTGTTTTCCAGCTGCTGCAAAATGAGGAACATGGCGACGAAGGTCACCGCCTGCAGTGGATTGTCCACCAGAATGAAGAACGCGCCCAGCACGCAGCCCACAAAGGCGCCGACCACCGGAATCAGCGCGGTCACGGCGATGATCACGCTGACCAGGGGAATGTAGGGCATTTTGAAAATCGCCATGGCCACGGCAAACAGGCAGCCTAAGATGCAGGCTTCCAGGCACTGGCCGGAAATAAAGTTGGAGAAGGTGGAATTTGTCAGCCGTAGGATGCGGATAATCTCATCGACTGCCTTTTCCGGCAGGATGGCGTAGAGAATCCGCCGTCCCTGCCGGGCCAGAATCTCCTTCCGGGTCAGGCAGTAGATGGCAAAGACGATACCGATGACCATATTGACAAGCCCGCTGGTCACACTGCCAATCACATTCACCGCGCTGCCCATCACCGCAGTCACCTGGTTGCCCAGGAAGCCCAGAGAATCCTTCAGAATTTTCGTCCATTCCAGGCTTTCCAGGTTGGTTACATCCAGAATCCAGTCCTTCAGCTCCGGATGTTCGTCCATCACCTGCACCAGCTTCGTAGCCGTACGCTCAATAAAGGGCGGAATCTGCTGGGTCAGGGAGGCAATCGTCACCTGCATCTGAGGCGCCAGCAGCTCCATCACAAACATCAGCACCAGAATCAACGCTGCGATTGTCAGCAAAATCGACAGCCCCCGGCGCAGTTCCGTCTTGTGAATTCCCTCCAGCTGCCGCTCGATGGCCCGCATGGGCACATTGAACACGAAGGCAATGGCCGCGCCCACCACAAAGGGCGAAATCAGTCCCCAAACCGCCTTCACCGCCATGCCGGCCCGGGCCGTGTCCAGCAGAATCCAGGCGAATACCAGGCATCCTGCCGCCAGCAGAAACAGCTTGTGCAGCATTTTCTTATCAAATTGCATTCCACCCGCCCCCTTTTACACCAGTATACCGTAATTGTCAACAAAAGTCCAGTGAATTAGTTGTGAACATTGCTCAAAGCCCTCAGATCACGGCAGAGCTGCGCTACGTTCTCCTCTTTGGTTGCCCAGCTGGTGCAGATGCGCACAGCCCGGTGCAGGTCGTCCACACGATCCATGTCGTTGAACACATAGGTCTTTTTCAGGGCTTCCAGCACAGTATCCGGGAGGATGGGGAAAATCTGGTTGGTCTTGTTTTCCACCAGATAGGGATACCCCAGATCGTCAATCACCTCACGAATCCGGTCAGCCAGCTTATCCGCACGGGCGGCAATGTCAATATAGAGGTTATCCGTCATCAGCGCGTCAAACTGTACCCCCAGCAGCCGTCCCTTAGCCAGCATCCCGCCCCGCTGCTTGATGAGGTAGCGGAAATCCTCCTTCAGCGCGGGATTCAGAATCACCACCGCTTCCCCAAAAAGCGCGCCGACCTTGGTGCCGCCGATGTAAAAAACGTCACACAGCCGGGCAATGTCCGGCAGGGTCAGGTCATTCCCCTCCGCTGCCAAGCCATAGCCCAGCCGGGCCCCGTCCAGGAACAGGTACAGTCCCAGCTCCCGGCAGGTTTCCGACAGGGCTTCCAACTCCCCACGGGTGTACAGCGTTCCCAGCTCCGTGGGGTTGGAGATGTACACCAGCTTTGGCTGCACCGTGTGCTCGAAACTCGAGTCCTCCCGGTGGGCTTTCACCACCTGTGCCACCTGTGCGGCGGTGATTTTCCCGTCGTCGGAGGGAACGGTGAGCACCTTGTGCCCCGTGGCCTCCACGGCCCCGGTTTCGTGGGCGTTGATGTGTCCGGTGACGGCGCAAAGCGCCCCCTGATGAGGCCGCAGCGCCGCGGCGATCACCGTCAGATTGGCCTGGGTGCCGCCCACCAGAAAGTGCACAGATGCGTCCTCCCGCTGGCACAGGGCGCGGATTTTCGCCGCCGCCTTGGCGCAGTATGCGTCCTCGCCGTAGCCGGGGGTCTGTTCCAGATTGGTGCGGGTCAGGGCTTCCAAGACCGTTTCGTGGCAGCCCTCGGAATAGTCGTTATTGAAGTATATCATTATAGTATCCTCTCCTTTTTCCGCCATTGTAGCCCTTTCGCTCACGTCTGTCAAGGTGGCATATTCCCCTTTCCGGACGCATAAGGATGTTTCGTAGCACACAGCAACGGAGGGGTAGCCAATGTCAGATACCATGGAAAAGCGAGCCTGTGAAGCGGCTGTGTACATGATCGAAACCGGTGCCACCGTCCGGGCGGTTGCCCGGCACCTTGGCATTTCCAAATCCACCGTACATAAAGATCTGACCCAACGCCTGAAGCAGTACAACTACGCCCTGTATCTGCAGGTGCGGGAAATTCTGGAGGTCAACAAGCGGGAGCGCCACATCCGGGGCGGAATGGCCACCAAGCGCAAATACGAGCAGCAGCACTGAATTTTTCGCGGAATGCTTTTTCTGGCATTCCGCTTATTTTTGTGGTATAACTGTCAGGATTCCCACCGCCGGTTCGTATTATGGTCAGAGGGCCCCAAAGATAAAAAGGAAGGTGAAAGCACCAATGGATGAATTTCATGCCAGGCGTCTGGTTGACCTTTACGCGGACACGATTCTCAGGATCAGCTACAGCTACCTGAAGCAGACCTGCGACGCGGAGGACATCTGCCAGACCGTCTTTCTGAAATATCTCACCAGCAACTGTACATTTGACAGCATCGAACACGAAAAAGCGTGGATCATCCGAACCACCATCAACGCCTGCAAGGATCACTTGAAGAGCGCCTTTGTCCGCCGCACCGTGGCGCTGGACGAGGCGGAAGCCGTAGCCGCGCCGCCGGTGCCGGATACGGAGGTTCTGGACGCGCTGAAGAAGCTGCCGGAACAGTACCGGATTTCCCTGTATTTATTCTACTACGAGGACTATTCCGCCAAGGAAATCGGGGACGTTATGGGAAAAACGGAAGCCAATGTGACCCAGTATCTCTCCCGGGGACGGCGGAAGCTGCGGGAGCTGCTGGAAGCGGAAAGGAGACAGGTTGTATGAAGCACAATGTAAAAGCGGAACTGCGGCAGTCCATGGACGCCATTCATTTTTCCGTGGAAGATAAGGAGCGGATGGTGGAGTTTCTGCTCTCCGCCGAGGCCGCGCCCAAAAAGCGCAGTGGGAAGAAGCTGCTGCTGATTACGCTGGCGGCGACGCTGGTGGTAGGCGCTCTCACCGGCGCGGCGGTGTTTACCCGCTGGTCAAGAAGTGCCCAAGCGGCCTACAACCCGCCCCAGCAGATCAAGGAGCAGGCGGAGAAAACAGGCCTGTCCGTTATGCTGGAAAACAAAACGAAAGAAACCAACCCCGGCGAGGTGCTCAGCGCCACCGACCAGGGCATTACCATTACGGCGGTGCAGTCCATTGTGGACAATTACGGCGCCGACCTGTTCTTCCGGATCGAGGGCTTTACCCTGCCGGAGGGTCGTGCTCCCGAAATGTTCTGGGATAGGGATAGGGTGACCATCGACGGCTCCACGGAATTCCACGATTCCATGACCGGCTGGTTCTATGATGGCACCACCCGAAATGAAGCCGGGGAATGGGTCTACGCCTCCAACGGCTTGCCTGTCAAATTTGGAAATGACAAATATCAGTCCGCCATTTACCAATGGGTGGCCGATGACGGAAGCCTGGAGTATCAGATGGCTATCCGCTTCCAGGATAACGGCGAAAGCTATTTGGGCAAGGAATTTGCCATTCACTTTGACGGCATTGGCGTCGGGGCTGAGAAGGGCGGCATCATGGAGGAGCCGCTGGTATCCGGCAGCTGGGATCTGCACTGGACGCTGACCGGCGCGGACAACGCGGAAAACTCCGTCACCATCACCCCCAACATGGAGATCGGCGACAGCGGCCTAACCCTGCTGGAAGCGGAAATCGGTCAGAAGACCATCCGTGCGGTCTATCAGTCGGATCACGATTGGGACGGCTGGAAGCAGCTGGAATTTCTTTCCCCCGGCCTTTATCAAATCCGCATGAAGGATGGCAGCACGGTTCAGGTTGTTCCCACTCAGGAAGACTATGCAAGATGGGAAACGGAGCGCATCTGCGAAGTTACGTACGAAACCTTCGACGGAATTCTGGATGTCTCTCAGCTGGATTCTCTGGCCTACGACAAGGGTTCTGAGATCGGCGCCGATGGGCAGCGAATCCACACCTTTGACTACATTCCCATCCAATAAGTTGGCATACCGGCAAAGAAATCGGGGCTTTGCCGTGATCCAAAGAAATCATCAGCACCGGCGGGTTTCCGCCGGTGCTGATTGCCTATAAATCGTCCGCGTCCTGTACCGGCTTTTCATACGGATGATTTCCCCGGCCGGTGTAGCTGCCGTTGGGGTCGGTGACGATCTTCTTTTCCTTCACAAAACCACCTCCACCGTTACCTTTTCCGGAATACCGGCATTTTATCATTGCCTTTTTCCCGCTGGAATGGTAAAATCAGGGTATTGTTTGGAGGTGCGCTATGTTTGACATTACCCTGATCGCCATGGGAAAACTCAAGGAAAAATTCTACATTTCTGCCGCCGAGGAATACAAAAAGCGCCTTGGCGGATACTGCCATTTTTCTCTTCTGGAGCTGCCGGAGGCGCGGCTTCCCGAGAACCCCTCCCCTGCCGAGATTGAAGCGGGGCTGGAAAAGGAAGCAGAGCTGATTCTATCCAAAATCCCCAGGGGCGCCTGGTTCTGCGTGTTCACCCCCGAGGGGAAGGAATTGTCCAGCGAGGCCTTCGCGGACAAGCTCCGGGACGTGAAGAATTCCGGCAAGTCCAGCGCCTGCTTTCTCATCGGCTCCTCCTTCGGCATGTCCCCCCGGGTCAAGCAGAAAGCGGATTTCCGCCTCTCCATGGGGCCCATGACCTTCCCCCACCATCTGGCCCGGGTCATGGTGTTAGAGCAGCTCTACCGGGCGGAGGCCATCCAGGCGGGGAGCAAGTACCATAAGTGAGTTGACAATTGACAGTTGAAAGTTATAAGGGAAAA
This sequence comes from uncultured Clostridia bacterium, assembly GCA_945836055.1. Classification (GTDB taxonomy): domain Bacteria; phylum Bacillota; class Clostridia; order Oscillospirales; family Oscillospiraceae; genus Faecousia. The sequence continues at coordinate 6,273 of CAMAKJ010000101.1, forward strand.
CCTAAGGCAGCACCGCATAATGGGGCAAGGAGATTCGGCGAGAGATTTTGGCACAAGCGAAAGTATGAAAAATGCGGGAATACTGGATGTCAATGTCACTAAGTTAGCAACATTGGTTCCAAACACAGCCCCATAACGAACGAG
>CAMAKJ010000102.1 GCA_945836055.1 uncultured Clostridia bacterium
GGCTGCCTGGCCGTCCCTTTGCTTATTCTTTTGGATTGCTTCTCAGGAAGCGGACAATAAACGGTATACTGAGCAGTCCTGCAATCACATCCGCCGTGGGCTGGGCAATCTGAATGCCGATTAAGCCCAGCAGGGGAACCCCGATCAGCAGCATGGGGATGGTCACCGCGCCGGAGCGGATCAGGGACAGGACGGAGGAAATGGTGGGCTTCTGAATGCTCTGGTAGAGCATATTCACCGGTACAGAGAAAGGCATGAACATCATGCCGAAGGCAGTGAATCGCAGTGCTACGGAGCCGATGGCAATGACCTCCGGGCTTTTTTGGAAGATGCCAATGATCGGTTCTGCGAAAACCATACTGAGCAGAGCGAATCCGCCGATAAACACCAGGCCGAAGCACATGGTGAATACCAGCCCCTTTTTTACCCGGTCGTATTTTTTGGCTCGGTAATTAAAGGAGGCCACCGGCTGGAAGCCCTGGCCCATGCCCAGTCCCACGCACATGAGGAAGTTGGAATAGCGGTTCACCACACTCATGGCGGCAATGGCGGCGTCGCCGAAGGGCTTGGTGAGGTTATTCAGCAGCCCCATGGTGACGGAGGTCAGCCCCTGGCGAATCAGGGAGGGCAGTCCCACCCGGCAGATGGAGAGATAGGTTTTGATCTTGCGGCTGACGGAACGGAACCGGATGGTGCTTTGCGCCATTTTCAGATACATGGTCAGCAGAATGGCAAAGCTTACCAGCTGGGAAACGGCCGTGGCAAGCCCCGCGCCGTATACACCCAGGTGCAGCTTCATCACCAGAATGTAGTCGCCCAGGATATTCAGCAGACCGCCGGTGGTCAGGCCAAACATGGCGTAAAAGGCCTTGCCCTCATAGCGAAGACCGTTGTTGAGGATCAGCGAGCAGATAATCACCGGCGCTGCCAGCAGAATCCAGAAGCCATAGTCCATGGCGTGGGGCAGGATGGTATCTGTACTGCCCAGAAACCGCACCAGCGGCTCCAGGAACAGCAGACCAAAGGTGCAAATCACCAGACCAACCCCGGCTCCGGTGAAAAAGGACGTGGAAATGTACATGGTGGCTTCCTCCGTGTCCTGATCGGCCAGTGCCCGGGAGACAAAGGTGCCCCCGCCGTGGCCCAGCATGAAGGCCAGCCCCTGCATGATGGCCTGTACGGTGAACAGAACCCCTGTGGCAGCCTGGGCGCTCTCGCCCAGAGTACCCACAAAGTAGGTGTCCGCCATATTGTAGATGCTGGTGATCAGCATGGAGATGGTGGTGGGGATGCCGAGATTCAGAATCAGCCGGGAGACGGGCGTCTCGGTCATTTTTTGATAATGTGCCTCCGCGCTTGTCAAAGCTACGTCCTTCTTTCCTTTTTTCTACATTGTACCACGGTTTTCCCCGGGGTTCAAGGTGAAAAAGCACAAGTTCAAACAAAAAGACACGGACGTGAAAACCGTCCGTGCCTTTTTTGCGTCCAAAAATCAGGCCTTTGCCTTGGCGGCCTTCAGCGCCTGGGCCAGCTGGTCGGGGCAGGAGGTGGACTTCATGCCGCACTTGATGCCCTCGGTGCGGGCGATGACCTCGTCAACGTCCATACCTTCCACCAGTTTGCCGATGCCCTTCAGGTTGCCGTTGCAGCCGCCCAGAAACTGGACGTTTTTCACCTTGTTGTCATCGATGTCAAAGTAGATCATCTGAGAGCAGGTGCCCTTGGTTTTGTATTCGTACATTGCAATTTTCCTTTCTATACAATTAAATCTGTCAGTTTCGCGCCCACCAGCTCCGCAAGTTCCAGAGGCGGCAGGATCATCTGGTGCCCTCTGGCTCCGGCGGAAACGGCGATTTCCTCCCACAGCTCGCAGGTTTCGTCCAGGAAGGTGGGATATTTCTTCTTCATTCCCACGGGACTGCAGCCGCCGCGAATGTAGCCGGTGAGGCCCAGCAGCTCTTTTACCGCCACCAGCTCCATATTCTTGTCTCCGGCGGCCTTGGCGGCCTTCTTCAGGTCCAGCTCGCAGCACACGGGAATGCAGAAAACGTTGATGCCCGTTTTCTCGCCCCGGGCCACCAGAGTTTTGAACACCTGTTCCTCCGGCATCCCGATTGCCTCGGCGGCGTGGGTGCCGCTTAAATCCTGCTCGTCGAATTCGTAGAACGCCTCCCGGCAGGAAATCCCCGCCTGCTGCACAAGACGAACCGCGTTCGTTTTTGTTGCCATACAATCACCGTCCGTTATTATACGACAAAACGCTGCCGCTTGCAAGTGTGAATTCCGAAAAAACGGTTATCCTATAAAAAACAGGAGGTAACGTTCATGGCTGACAACAAAGACGCGGAAATGAAAAAACAGGAGCGGGAGCAGGTTGTGGAGCTGGGCTCCGACATGACCAAATCCAGCAAGGGCAATATCTACACCCTGACCATCATCGGTCAGGTGGAGGGGCATATGATTGCCCCGGAAACGGTGAAAACCACCAAATACGAGCACGTCCTGCCCCTGCTGGCGGGAATCGAGGAAAGCGACGACATTGACGGCCTGCTGCTGCTTCTGAATACCGTGGGCGGCGACATTGAAGCCGGGCTTGCCATTGCGGAGATGATCGCGGGCATGAAGAAGCCCACGGTATCCCTGGTGCTGGGCGGCGGGCATTCCATCGGTATTCCCCTGGCGGTGTGCACGAAAAAGTCCTTCATCACCCCCACCGCCAGCATGACGGTGCATCCCGTGCGTATGACGGGTCTGGTGGTTGGCGCGCCTCAGACCTTCCGGTATTTCCAGCGGATTCAGGAGCAGATAGCGGACTTTGTCACCGCCAACTCCCGCATCAGCCGGGAGGACTTTGAGCGGTATATGATGGCCACCGGGGAAATGGCCACGGATGTGGGCACCATTCTCTATGGTAAGGAAGCGGTGGCCTCCGGCCTGATCGATAAGCTGGGCGGCTTGAACGACGCACTTACGGCACTTCACAAAATGATTGAAAAGCAGAAAAAACAGTGAGCGGACGGCTGCGGAAAAAAGGACTGGAAATTCTCTCCGTACTGTGATATAATAAACTGCAAAACTTTGTAAGGGGAGGGGAAGACGTGGACCTGAACTGGTTGGAAAGCTTTCTGTACAGCCTGTTTTCCGGGCTTGCGGACATTGTGCCGGTTTCCGCCGAAGCGCACCGGGTTCTGATGCTGAAGTTCTTCGGCATGCAAGGCAGCAGCAACAACCTGATGAATCTGCTGGTGGATCTTGGCGTTTTGGGTGCGCTGTATTTCTCCTGCCGCAGACAGATCATTCAGATGACCCGGGCCAGGCGGCTGGCCCGGGTGCCCAAGCGCCGTCGACGCCGCCCGCTGGATACCCGGAGCCTGATGGACTTCAGCTTGCTGAAAACCATGCTGATTCCCATCCTCCTCAGCTTCTTCGTTTACAGCTACGCGAAAAAGCTGGAGGAAAAGCCGGTTTGTATCATTATTTTCCTGTTTGTCAACGGCCTGATTTTGTACATACCCCAGTTTTTCCCCACCGGCAACCGGGACAGCCGCACCCTTTCCCGGGTGCAAGGTCTGCTGATGGGTTTGGGCGGGGCGCTGGGCGTTGTCCCGGGTATTTCCGCCATGGGCACGGCCCTTTCTGTCAGCAGCATCTGCGGCGTGGAGAAGAGCTACGGCCTGCAAATGGCGCTGCTCATGAATCTGGGCATCCATGTTGGCCTCATCGTGATGGATCTAATGGCGCTGATCTCCGGCGGCGCGGGGATCGTATCCTTTGGGATTCTCCTGCGGTATCTGGTTTCCGCCGGTGTCGCGTTCGGCGCGGGCATCCTGGGCGTGAAGCTCATGCGCCTGCTGACCGGGAACGGCCACACCAATCTGCTGGCCTTTTACTGCTGGGGCGTGGCCCTGTTTACCTTTATTCTGAACCTTATGGCATAAGGAGGAAACTATGGCTGAAAAGAAAACGGCCAGTCAGGCCGAAAAGGCGGTATCCGGCGTAAAGAAAAAGGGACCTTCCGAGACCACTTCCAAATCTGCCGCCAAGAAGAGCACGCCGCCGAAAACCCCATCCGGAAAGAGCGCCAAGGTCAAGACGGAGTACGAGCGGGCCGTGCCTCCCCACTTTCTCATCGCATCCATCAGCATTCTGCTGTTTATTCTGTTTGTCGTGATCAGCGTCAACCCGGACGGCGCCCTGCTGAAGGTGATTCAGTCCATAGTGCTTGGCCTGGTGGGACAGGCAGGGTTTTATTTTGCCATCCCTGCGCTGCTGTACCTGTTTGTGATCCACACCTTTGGGCGGAAAAGCGCCACGACTATGCGCAGCGTGTGCACGCTGCTCTTTGTGCTGTTCTGCGGCTGCGTTTACCATCTGGCGGTGCAGAACCAGGGCATGGCCAGGGGGATTGCGGTGATCGCAGACCTGTACACCGGCGGCGTGGACGGCCGAACCGGCGGCGTGATCTGCGGTGGGCTTGCCATACTGATTCGCTGGGCCTGCGGAAAGCCGCTTTCCATCGGGATTTGCGCGGCTGCCGCGGTGGTAACCTTACTTGGCGCCATGCAGATTACCATTCCCAGCATTATCCGGGCCATTGCCAACCGTCCCAAGGACGATTATGTGGACGAGGATGAGGACGACTACATAGAGCCTGCGGCGGTAGTCGTCAATCACATCGCCAACAAGCAAATTGAGCGCAAGCGCCAGCAGCGGGAACAGGCTGCACGGGCTCAGTCTGTCGTTCCGGCGGAAACGGCTCCCGAATCCGCCGCCCAGCGCCAGGCGAGAAAGCAGACCCGCCAGATCGCCCAGGGCGAACAGCCGCCCGTACAGACGGAACCCGCGAAGCAGATTCCGGGCAAGGGCGCCTCTTTTATGGAGCGGATTGACGAGGACATCAGCGCGCCGCTGCCCGGTACGGCGGAATTTGTGAAGGAAGCGCCTGCCGAACCGGTACGCCCTGTCCCGGCGAAGCCGGTGAAGGTGGAAGGGGAGAACATCGAAGAGAAAATCCCCAGTAAAATGCCGGAATTTGTGGCGGACGCTCCCATTCCCCCCGCGCCCAAGCTGGATACGCCGCCGAAGACAAAACAGGAGGCAAAAACCGGCAAGGTCACGGCCAGGGATACCGCCGAATCCGCCCAGCAGGTTGCCGCGGAAATCGCGGAAGCCCAGGCGGCGGAAAAGACGGAGTATTGCTTCCCACCCCTGGATCTGCTGAAGCGCCCGGTGCGCGCCGGTGCCGACGGCACGGAGGAAATGCGGGAGAATTCCCGCCGCCTCAACGAAACCCTGGCCAGCTTCAACATCGACGCCCATATCATCAACGTCACCCGGGGCCCCAGCGTCACCCGGTATGAGGTGGAGCTGGACAAGGGCGTCCGTCTCAACAAAATTACCGGCTGCGCCGACGACATTGCCCTGAGTCTGGGCGCCTCCGGCGTCCGGATTGCCGCCGTTACCGGAAAAATCTCCGTGGTGGGCATCGAGGTGCCCAACCGGGCTGTGACCACCGTATCCCTGCGGGAGGTCATTGATTCTCCCGAGTTTACCAAGGCCAAGTCCAAAACCTCCATCGCCCTGGGCAAGAGCATCGACGGCAGCTGCATCGTGGGCAACATCGCCAAAATGCCCCATCTGCTGATCGCCGGTACCACCGGCTCCGGTAAGTCCGTTTGCATGAACTCCATTATCATCAGCTTGCTTTACAAGGCCGGCCCCGACGATGTGAAGCTCATCATGGTCGACCCCAAGATGGTGGAGCTGGGCATCTACAACGGCGTTCCCCATCTGCTGATTCCCGTGGTTACCGATCCCAAGAAGGCAGCGGGAAGCCTGCAGTGGGCAGTGACGGAGATGCTCCGGCGTTACAAGATGATGTCCGACATGGGCGTGCGGGATCTGGAATCCTACAACAGCATCGTCACCGCCGAGGAGGACGGTCAGAAGCTGCCCCAGGTGGTTATTATCATCGACGAGCTGGCCGACCTGATGATGGTCGCCGCCAAGGAAGTGGAGGACTCCATCTGCCGCATCGCTCAGATGGGCCGTGCCGCCGGTATGCACTTGATTATTGCCACCCAGCGTCCTTCCGCCAACGTTATCACCGGTCTGATGAAGGCGAATATCCCCTCCCGCATCGCCTTCTCCGTGGCCTCCGCCATGGAATCCCGGATCATTCTGGATACCATGGGCGCGGAAAAGCTGGTGGGCAAGGGCGATATGCTTTACGCCCCCATCGGATGCGGCAAGCCCCTCCGGGTGCAGGGCTGTTTTGTCACCGACACCGAAGTGGAAGCGGTGGCGGAGTACGTTAAGGAGCACTATGTGGCCGATTACA
>CAMAKJ010000103.1 GCA_945836055.1 uncultured Clostridia bacterium
GGTCCCTTACCGCACATACGCAGACAGGGGACGAATCTGACTGTAACGTCACTGCCTTGCAGCGTTTCACAGAAGGCTGCAAGAGTGGTGCATCTTCCACAGTTTGGTCCTGCACACACTTCCAGAATATGGGAATCAGAAAGATGCAGACGGGGAACGCGTTTGATGACAGCATACAAATATGTTTCCCTGATACCGCAAGCACCGGCAACGGCGGACAGCGCCGCTTTGGGTATGACGCCTCCATTCTCCTGCTGAATCTCCCTCAGCAGACTGATTAGCGCGCTCTGATCCCGCGGTGCGCCCAGGGTTTTATAATAAGATATGGCTTCCTCAAGGCTCCAGGACAAATTCGCCGCCTCCTTATCTGGATTTTTTGTATTTTTTGTATCAGTATACCACAGTCAATATGAAAATACAAGATACATATATGCATAGAAATGTGAAAGAACTGGAAATATATGCAATTTCTACTTGATAATTCCTGCATAACGTGTGTATAATAATCCCATTCATCCGCAAAGGCAGGCAATGAGGTCTGGGAAGTCTCGTGTCTGCCTTTCAAATATCAGGGGAGGAAGAAATATGTTGAAACGAATGACAGGGCTGATGCTGGTAATGGCGTTATGCCTGGGCCTGAGTTCATGTGGAACGGCTTCCGAGCCTCAGCAGACAACCGTCCAGACGGCTGCTCCGGAGACCACCGTTGCTGAAACGGCCGGAGAACCTGCAGTGGATAAGTCCGCCATGGATTATGAGACGCTGTCTGCGTATGTCTATGAACAGGCTTTGGGAGAATTCTACGAGGCCTATGAGGCTGCCAAGCAAGTGCAGGACGTGCCCCAGCGCTACGCGCAGATGGCAGTGGCCGAGGCAAAGATCCTGGAATCCGGTGTCCTTATGCCCACCAATTCCGCCGGCGGCGGCTATGCCATTACCCGCGTCGCGCCCTATACGGTCGGCAACGTCCTATGGGGCACGGACTATGAGCGTTATCACCAGGCACTGGTCTGCACCGATCTTATTACGCTGGAAGATTATGCGGCAATGAAGGCAAAGTGGGGCGAGCTCCGGGGCACCGGCACCTATGAAAGCTGGGCAAAGTCCTACCTGGAAGAGAAGGGCTACACCCTGAAGTCGGACTACAATCTGATCTACAGCAGCGATCCCACCACATGGGATGTGTTTGCCACCTACCTTGCCTCTGACAGCTCGGCCATCGTCAATACCTATGACGGTCTGTATGAGTACGACGGCGAGGGTTACATCCAGCCGGCGCTGGCTACCAGTTACGAGGTTTCCGATGACGGCTGCGTCTACACCTTCCATCTGCGCCAGGGCGCGAAGTGGACCGACTTCCAGGGCAGAGAACTGGCGGATGTCACCGCCGATGACTTTGTCGCCGGTATGCAGCACCTGCTGGATGCCCAGGGCGGCATGGAATACCTTGCCGGCTCCGGCGGCTGCGGCATTGTCAATGCGGACGCTTACATCGCCGGTGAGGTTACGGACTTCTCGGAGGTCGGCGTGACGGCGGTTGACGACTACACCCTTCAGTATACGCTGGAAGCGCCCTGCTCCTTCTTTGACACCATGCTGGGCTACAGCGTGTTCGCGCCTCTGTGCCGCAGCTTCTATGAAGCCCAGGGTGGCAAGTTTGGAGCGGAGTATGACCCTTCCGCGGAAAGCTATACCTACGGTCTTGACCCCTCTACCATCGCTTACTGCGGTCCCTACCTGGTGTCCAGCGCCACCGACAACTACTCCATCGTGTTTACTGCCAACGAGAGCTACTGGAATAAGGACAATATCAACATCAAAAAGATCGTATGGCTCTATAACGACGGTTCCGACGTGACCCAGTCCTACCGCGATGCTATCAACGGCACCAACGACGTGGCCACCCTGAATTCCTCCACGGTCGAGACTGCGAAGAGCGACGGCATCTTTGACAAGTACGCCTATATTTCCCGCACGGACGCCACGTCCTATGTGGCGTATCTGAACCTGAACCGGACCGCTTTTGCCAACAGCAACGACGAGACCAAGGTCGTGTCGCCCCAGACCAAGGAAGATGCGGCGAGAACCAACGAGGCTGTGAGCAACGTACATTTCCGCCGGGCGATTGCCTTCTCCGTTGACCGGGGCGCGTACAACGCCCAGAATGTGGGCGACAGCCTGAAGCTGACCTCCCTGCGAAATTCCTACACCCCCGCAAACTTTGTGACCCTGGATGCAGACGTGACCCTCTCCATCAACGGCACGGACGTGACGTTCCCGGCGGGCACCTATTACGGCGAGGTGATGCAGGCGCAGCTGGATGCGGATAACGTTCCGATTCTGGTCTGGAATCCTGAGGCGGACAACGGCAACGGTTCCGGCGACGGCTACGACGGCTGGTACAACCCGGAAGCCGCCGCGGCGGAGCTGGAAATCGCCATTGCCGAGCTTGCTGAAAAGGGCGTTACCGTGGATGCGCAGAATCCCATCTACCTGGATATGCCCTACGTCAGCAGCAGTGAAATCTATGGCGGCAGAGCCAACGCCTACAAGCAGTCCGTGGAAAACGCCCTGGGCGGCAAGGTGATTGTTAACCTGGTCAACTGCTCCGACCTTTCCGAGTGGTACTACTGCGGCTACTACACCGCCTATGGCTATGAATCCAACTTCGATGTCTACGATCTGACCGGCTGGATTCCCGACTACGGCGATCCCTGCTCCTACCTGGACACCATGCTGCCGGATTACGCCGGCTACCAGACCAAGTGCCTGGGCATCTACTGATTGTTTACAGCCCCATGTGACTGCCGAAAACCCAACGATTCAGGATCGTAGGGGGCGAGCAGCCGAATCCAGAAAGTTCCCTTAGCATTGTCGGATCGATGTGGGCATCGGCCACTGTGGCTGCTTATTAACACGTGAACATCCCCGGAACGAATTGTTCGTCCCGGGGATGTTTGCCGTTATCGGATCGCTTCCGTGATGGTGCCGCCGCCCACCACCAGATCGTCCCGGTACACCACCACCGCCTGACCGGGGGTGACGGCGCGCTGGGGGGCGTCAAATTCCACCCGGGCGCAGCCGTCCGGCTCCGGGTAGACGGTGCCGGGCTGCTCCGACTGACTGTGCCGGGTTTTTACCGTGACCCTTACCGGCTCTGTCAGCTCGGGAAATGGGTACCAGTTCCAGTCGTTGGCACGCAGGGCAGGGGAGTACAGTGCCGCGTTGGGGCCGACGGTGACGGTGTTTTTCTCCATATCCTTGCCGCAGACGTACACCGGCGTGCCCATGGCAAGCCCCAGTCCCTTCCGCTGACCCAGAGTGTAGCACACGGCGCCCCGGTGACGGCCCACCACGTTTCCGGCTGTATCCAGAAAGTCCCCGGCGGGATAGCGACTGCCGGTGTAACGTTCCAGAAACGCGGTGTAATCCCCCTCGGGGACAAAGCAGATGTCCTGAGAGTCATGCTTCCGGGCGTTGACGAAGCCGTTTTCCTCCGCGATGCGGCGCACCTCCGGCTTTGTCAGACCGCCCAGGGGAAACTGAATGTGGGAAAGCTGGTACTGATTCAGGCAGGCGAGAAAGTAGGTCTGGTCCTTGGCCTTGTCCGCCGCTTTATATAATAGATAGCGTCCGCTTTCCGAATCCTGCCGGATCTGGGCGTAATGGCCGGTGACCACCCAGTTACAGCCCAGCTCCAGGGCCCGGCGGAGCAGCCGGTCGAATTTCAGGTGCCGGTTGCAGTCGATGCAGGGGTTGGGCGTGCCGCCGCATTCGTAGCAGCGGACGAATTTCCGGATGACCTGGGCTTCAAAATCCTCCTTGAAGTTAAACACGTAATGGGGGATTCCCAGACGCCGCGCCACGCTACGGGCATCCTCCACATCGTCCAGAGAGCAGCAGGTATTGGACGCTTCCTGCCCCAGCATTTCGTTGTCGTACAGGCGCATGGTGGCGCCGATGCAGCCGTAGCCCGCCCGGAGCATCAGCAGCGCCGCCACGGAGCTGTCCACGCCGCCGCTCATGCCCACAAGGGCTTTCTTCTCCTCCATGCAATTCCTCCTTGGCCTTTTTCTTCGGAGTATAGCAGTCTCCGCCCGGAAAGTCAACGGAGAAATCCTGGTATCGGCCGGGAAACGGTATCAGAAAATGCGGGATTCCATGACAGATAGGAACAGACGCGGAAAACATCCCTGGGAAACGGTTTCCTGTCAAAACAAAGAGTTACAAAACTGTAATTTTTTTCAAAAAAGGGGTTGCAATTTGTAAACACCTCTGTTATAATACGGTTACTTACATAAGAGCAAAGGAGTAAGCGGTTATGAAAAAGAGATTTGTTTGCTTATTACTGACCCTGATCATGCTGGTCAGCCTGGTGCCCGCCACCGCACTGACCGCATCTGCCGCCACGCTGAAGACCAGTGAAGCGGCGATTACCATTCTGAAGAAGCTGGCGACCTTTAGGGACACCTGCTATCAGGTGCCCGGCACCAGCGAGTACCGCATCGGTTACGGTACTGTATGCAGTGGGGATCATAAAACGGAATATAATCCCGGCAGCGGTGCGGTTACCGATGGTACTGCTCCGAAACATACGGTTACCCAGGGACAGGCCGACCAGGCTCTGCGCAAGGTGATTTCTTCCCTGGACGCGAAGGTCAATTCCTTTGCTTCCAGCAACAAGGTGTCTCTGTCCCAGTGCCAGTTTGACGCTCTGATTCTGTTCACCTTCGACTGCGGCGACTCCTGGATGACCGGCAGCGGCGTGATCAAGAACGCCATTGTCAGCGGCGCGGACGGCGTTACCCTGCTGAAGGCCTTTGATGACTGGGCAGGCAAGACCGATGACATCCGCCGCAGAATGATCGAAGTCAACATGTACAAGAACGGTGTTTACTCCGACGTGCAGCCTACCTGCTACGGCATTGTGACCTACAACGCCAACGGCGGCTACATGGCCCAGGGTTCTCCCTATACCATGTTCTTTGAGACCACCAAGACTACCAGCCATATCACCGCTCCCACCAAGAACGACGCCAAGTTTATGGGCTGGTATATCGCGGACGGAGACGGCAATGCGACCTCCAGAGTTTCCAGTCTGACCGCGAGCTGCAACGATACGATTCTGGTGGCGGGCTGGCAGGACAACTCCGTGAATCCCAGCAGCGATGTTGTCAGCGTTATGCACTCCATCAATGAAACCCTGAGCCTGTCTCAGCTGGTTTCCAAAAATGTTTACAGCATTCCCAGCACGAAGGACGGGACGGTTGTACGCACCATTGACGGCAGTAAGGAAACCTCCTTTGCGGTTGTCAGGGACTATATCGACGACAGCGGCAACAGATGGTGCAAGCTGTCCGGAGCGAATGAATGGGTTTGCGTGGGCGGCGGCACCAGCTCCGGAAGCTCCGGTTCCGGCCTCAAGGTGTATGTAAAAGTTACCCATTCCTATGTGAACAGACGTGAGCAGCCGAGCGCTTCCAGCAAGCTCAGCGGCTCCTACCAATACGGCGCTGAGCTGAAGATCGTGGAGACCAACGATGCCAAGACCTGGGGCCGCGTGCAGGAACACGGCAACTACGTGGGCTGGGTCGCGTTGATGTACACCAACTGGAGCACCGCGTACGCCGAGTATAAGAATGCTTCCGCTCCCAGCACCCCCACCAGCAGCCGGATTGCCACGGCCATCGTCACGGCAAACGGCTACCTGAACGCGCGCAGCGACCCCGGTGTGGGCAATCAGATCGTGGGTGCTTTCGCGAAGAACACCACGCTGGATATCTACGAGATCCGCACCGTCAACGGCCATCGCTGGGGCCGCACCGGCTCCGGCTGGGTCTGCCTGACCTACACCAGCGTGACCATGCTCAATGGCAGCGCTTCCGATAAGACCGAGACGGATTACGCCTTTGAGGTCGAGGCGATTGGCACCGGTATCCAGACCTACGCACAGGCAGATGTGAACGCCAACAAGTCTGACGTGATTGCCGCCGGCACCACCGGCGTGAAGATCTCCAACCTGGCCATGAACGGCGCCACCTCCTGGGCCAAGGCCTACTGGTCCGTCAAGGAGACCGACAAGGACGGCAAGACCAAGACCGTTACCAAGTCTGGCTGGGCGACTCTGGACAGCTTCACCATCAAGCCTACCAAGTTCACCGTTGTCAGCGACACGCTGAATATCAGACAGTCCGCCGGCAGCGACAAGGACTTCGTATTCAAGCTCACCAAGGGCGTGGAAGTCGAGGTCCATGAGATTCAGATGGTGGGCGAGGAAATCTGGGGC
>CAMAKJ010000104.1 GCA_945836055.1 uncultured Clostridia bacterium
GTAACTTTTTCTACATTGTCCTCAGATTGGGGCTTGACTTATAATAGTTAGTCTTCCGTTGCGGCGGCAGTGGAGGCATCCTCGTACAGGGCGTACAGAGTCATGGGCTCCAGGGTGGTGCCGGCGGGAATGGTGACATGGCCGCTTCCGTCGGGGTTAAAGACCATGGTGTAGGTGGTTCCGTTTTCGTACTCATCGATACGGTACCAGCCGCTGAACACCTTGCCCTCCGGGGCAGAAACCAGAGGCGTATCCAGCTCGGTGGCGTCGGTCTGGAAGAAATCGCTGCTCAACTCCGTGGTGCCGTCCATGAAGGTCAGGCGCACCTTGCCCACAGGGGCGTTCACATCCACGTTGGTGGATTCATACACCAGCCACTTTCCGGTGTTCTGCTTCCGGAAGAACAGGGTCTGGTCGTAGTCGTAGTCCTTGGTGGTGCCGTCGGTACGGGTGACGTTCAGGGTCAGCGCTACCCGGGCAGAGAACAGATCGTCGCTGTAGCGGGCATAGTTGGAAACCTCTTCCTTGGTAAAGCGGTGGCCATTGTTGCCCTGCATCCACAGACCGTCCTGCTTGACCTTGGCCAGCACGGCGTAGGTGTCGGAGGAGGTGTCAAAGTACTTGGCAATGTCCGCGGTTCCGGCCTTCTCGATCATGAACAGGCAGTAGGTCTTGGCGGCGTTCAGGGCCGCTTCCTTCTCCTCGTCGGAGATGGTGTTGGACTTGGTCTGCTCGGTGAAGGTGCGGCTTTCCGCGTCGTAGCTGACCTCCATGGGGTTGCCCTTCTCGTCAAAGACGGTGACGGTGGGCACCGCCATCAGGTCGGAAATTCGCTGGGTGCACATACTCACGCCGGTGATGCCGATGGGCAGATACTTTTCCGCCGCCACGGTGGTGGCAATCTGAATCACATGGCTGTCATCCAGGGGCACGTCGTTGACATAGACGGTATGGCCGTCCACATTCCGGATGTAGAAGGTCTCGCCCCGGTCATAGTACAGCTCAATGCTTCCCAACTCCCAGTCCGGGATGTCGGTGATGGCGGTTGTCTGGCCGGAGAGGGTAAAGGCGGCAACCTTCTCGTCGCCCAGGAATACGAAGTACTTCTTATCCCCGGACAGACCGGCGGAGGTCTCCTTATAGGTCAGTGCGGCGTCGCCCACCTTGTTTTCCATATAGGAAACGAACTGCGCCTTCCCCTCGTAGGGGGTGTCCTCCACGTTGGCGGCGTCATACAGCGCGTCCCAGTCGGGGTTGGAGAAGAGCCGCTCGAAGACCTCCTGGCTCTTGGTGGTGGGCTGGGCGGCCTGATAATCCACCAGCCAGCCCCGGAGCCACTGAAGGCCAAAGAACACGGCCACGAAGAACAGCAGGATAAACATAAAGTAGAAGGTATAGAAGATCACACCGCCCAGGCGGGGACCCCGGTGCTTCTCGGAAACCGGCTGGGGCGCGGGCTGCTTTTTCCCGGCGGTTTGGGGCTGACGGGCGGGTGCGGCCTGGGGCTGACGGGCAGGCGCGGTTCTGCTGGGGGTCTGCTGGGGCGCACGGGAGGCAGTTTTCCCGCTGCTGTTTCGCTGGGCCACCAGCTCCGAGATGTCTACCGTGGTTTTCTTGTTTTTGGAGTCAAATTTTCCTTGATACATGATTTCCCTCACTTCCTTACGGCGCGACCATCCAGAAGGTGGGCATCTTTCTGGGCTGCTCCTGCAGCAGGGAATAGTTGTTGATCATCTGCACGGTGCCGGCCTCGCCGAACTGGCCGTAGGTGTCCCGGTAGAGCATGACGGAGGAGGAGCCGCCGTCCATGTTGCAGGCGTTCACCACGCCGAATTCGATCATGATGTCGATGACGTCCTTGTAGGTGCCGCCGGGGGAACCGGCCTGACGGCCGTCAATGCACACGAATACCACCGCGCCGTCCTTGCGCTGGCCGATGGCGGTACGGGGGTTCCAGCCGGAGTTGGAGTTGTAGGCCTCCTGGTTGATTTCCCCGTTCATGATGAGCACGGGGCCGAAGCAGCAGCCGTCCCGGATGTTCAGCTCTTCCGCCTGGGCCTGGGTCATGTTGTCCTGGGCAACCACCAGAATGTTGTCCTTGTTGAAGCCGGCAAAGCCCTTGATGCCGTTGGGGGGAGAACCGGTGGTCCACTTGCAGCTTCCCTTGGAGTACACCAGGCCCTCGGGCACGGAGCCGACGGAGGGGTCGGAGGTGCCGTTGTCGAAGAACGCGCCGGCGTTGACGGCGGCAATGGCGCCCTCGGTTTCAATCTGGTTGTTGATCCGGGTGCCGGGGATGGAGGTGGAGAACTTGTCCGTGGAGGTGGCAAGGTAGACCTTGCTGGGGTCCCGGACGATCATGATGTGGGCGTTGTAGGTGTCACCCGCGTGGGATTCAAAGCGGATGCCGTCGGGGTAATTCGCCCACTCGTCGGTGCCGGCGGAGATGGCGGAATCCTTGTTGATGACGATCTCAGAGGTGTTGGAGAACTCCTCCGTCAGATTGGTGTCCACCCGGGTACGGATGGAATCCAGGGTTGCGTCATCCAGGAAAAGTCCCGGAATCCACTTGGTGCCGCTGGGCTCCAGCAGAGACATGGTCAGCACGTCCCGGGCCGCGGGGGAGGGGCCGTTGAAGATCAGATTCAAAATCAGGCAGGCCGCCACCAGAATCAATACAATCAGGGTGAACAGCAGCAGGAAGAACCGCCGGATGATTCTTCCAACCACACCGCTGCCCTTCTTTTTCTTTTTGGGCTGCTTCACAGCCGCGCCGCTCCCGGCGGGAGGGGCATTGTCAACAGTACGTTTGCTCATTTTTTCTCAACCTCAGGATTCAGTTTGTTTCTTGGGGGCAAAGACCCAGCGCTGCTGGATCATGTAGCTGACCACATACAGCACAACCATGACGACCACATAAATCAGCGTGTGCAGCGCGCCGGTGGTGCTGATGCGGAAGAGCGTATACACGCCCTGGGTCAGCAGAATCTGCAGAAGCATCTGGGGCACCGCCAGGCAGTAGTAGCGGAGCATGGCCTTTTTGGTGTCCGCGTTGGTCTGGAACACCAGCTTCTTGTTCAGGAAGAAATTCAGCAGGGAGGACAGAATTCTCGCCCCCGCCCCTGCCGCGGCGGTGAGGGGAAAGCCCCGCAGGCAGCCCTTCAGCAGGCCGCTGAGCAGGGTGAAGGCCACGGTATCCACCACGGCGCAGGTCAGAGAGCTGACGGTATACCGGAAGAAGTGGGCCAGAATCAGCTTGTAGATCCGCCAGGAATCCGTGAACGTGCGGAAATGGGAGCTTTTGTTCTCCTCGATGTACACGGTGCGGATTTTCACCTCTTCAAAGGGAATGGCATAGTCCTTGAAGGCCAGGAGCATGTTGGTTTCGTACTCGAATCGGTCTCCCTTGACGTTCACCAGCGTCTCCACCGCGCCCCGGGGCAGCGCCCGCAGACCGGTCTGGGTATCGGAGATGGTCATGCCCACAAAGACTTTGAACACCATGGAGGTGGTGCGGTTGCCGAAGCGACTGCGGGCGGGGACGTTCTCCTGGGAAAAGTCCCGGCAGCCCAGAACGCAGCGTCCGGTTTCCAGCATCCGCTCACAGCAGGCCCGGGTGTCCGCCGGGTGGTGCTGGTTGTCGCCGTCCACGGTGACGACCCCCGCCCCCTCCGGGCGGTTTTCCAGGAAATACCGGAACGCGGTTTTTAACGCCGCGCCCTTGCCCCGGTTGACCTCATGGTGCAGAAGATGGATTTCCGGATGGGCCGCGGCGGCGTCCGTAAAATAGTGCAGATTCTCCTGTTTGCTTCCGTCGTTGACCAGAATGATGTCGGAAAAGCCGTATTCCAGCAGGCCGTCAATCACGGCGGTGAGCTTTTCATCCGGGTCAAGGGAAGGCAGGACGACGGAAATTTTCGACAGATCTTGCATCGCATTCGCCTTTCTATGTACATGCCCGCGGGAAGCGGGCACGGATGGTCATAACAAACTGAGTATACTATAGCATATTTCTTCTCATTTGCAAACACTTTTCATAAAATCTTAAGACAAAATGTCGACGGAAATCCTTTCCTGCGCCGTCCTGTCTCCCGGGAGCCTTGACACCCTCCTTGGGGTATGGTAAATTAACGGAGAAGCCGTTTTGCAGGCGGCTTTTTTTGTGAAAGGAGACGGTTCCATGCCAAACACCCTCACAACGCCCCGGGGCGAACGCGTAAACGGCACCCCATGGCAGGTGTATCCCCGCCCCCAGCTGCGGCGGGATTCGTACCTGAATCTGAACGGATGGTGGGACTTTGCCGTATCCCCCTCAGAGCCGGAAGCCTTTGACCGCCGCATTCAGGTGCCCTTCTGCCCGGAAGCCCGTCTTTCCGGGATCGAAACCCACTTTGAAGAAGGGGCCTGCCTGTGGTACCGCCGCCAGGTGGTTCTTCCCGAAGGCTTCAACCGGGGAAGGGTGCTGCTGCATGTGGGTGCGGCGGATCAGACGGCGGAGGTGTTCGTGAACAAAAAACGCCTGTGCCGCCACGAAGGCGGGTACGCGTCCTTTTCCGTGGACATCACCGACGCGTTGCAGGCGGAAAACGAGCTGGTCATCTGTTGCACGGATTCTTTGTACGATCAGGCCTTCCCCTACGGCAAGCAGGTGATGAACCGGGGTGGTATGTGGTACACACCGGTGTCCGGCATCTGGCAGACGGTGTGGCTGGAAAGCGTGCCGGAAACCTACATAGAAAAGCTGAGCATCGAAAACCGGGGCGCGTCCGTGACCGTTTCCGTGGTTCCGCCGCTTCCGGGGATCGTCACGGTAGATGGTCTGGGGCAGTTCCCCCTGGAAAACGGCAGCGTGACCATTACCCCGGAAACTCCCCATTTCTGGAGTCCGGAAGACCCGTTTCTCTACGAATTCACCGTGGAAACGGAATCGGATAAGGTAGAATCCTATTTTGCCCTCCGCTCTCTGGAAATCAAAAAAGTCGGGGACTATCCCCGGCTGTGTCTCAACGGAAAGCCGTACTTCTTCCACGGTCTGCTGGATCAGGGCTATTGGCCGGAGGGGCTGCTCACCGCCCCGGCTCCGGAGTGCTATGCCGACGACATTCTCGCCATGAAGCGTCTGGGCTTCAACACCCTGCGCAAGCACATCAAAATTGAGCCGGAGGAATTCTATTACCAGTGCGATAAGCTGGGCATGATTGTCTGGCAGGACATGGTGAACAACGGCGAATACAGCTACCTTCGGGACACGGCGCTGCCCACGCTGGGGCTTCAAAAGCGGGATGACCGCCGCCTGCACCGGGACAAGCAAACCCGCGCGGCCTTCCGCCGAAGCGCAGAAGCGGCAGTAAAGCAGCTGAAAAACCACCCCTGCATCTGCTATTGGACGATCTTCAACGAGGGCTGGGGGCAGTTTGACAGCGACAATGTGTACCGCTGGTTCCGCACCCTGGACGACACCCGCTTCATCGACACCACCTCCGGCTGGTTCCGCCGGTCGCAGACCGACGTGGACAGCCGCCACCAGTATTTCGGAAAGCTGCGGCTCCGGGCCGACGGCAGAAAGCCGCTGGTGCTGTCGGAATTCGGGGGCAAAACCTGGCGGGTGGAGGGGCATGTGTTCAATCCCGACAAAGTCTACGGCTACGGTGCCTGTGAAACCCGGGAGGAATTAAACAAGGCCGTGGAAGCGCTCTACCGCGAATTCATCCTGCCCGCGGCGGAGCAGGGGCTGTGCGCCGCCATCTACACCCAGGTCAGCGACGTGGAGGACGAGGTCAACGGCCTGATGACCTACGACCGTCGGGTGGAAAAGCTGTCCCCGGAGACCATGCTCCCCATCGCCCGGGCACTTCAGGCCACCATGGAAAAGAAAAAGGTTGCATCTTCCGAAGAATTGGGCTAAAATAAAAGGGATACAAAAAACAGAAAGTGCTTATCGGTTTTACTCAGCTACCCGACAAATTGGAATTTGTGCACCTAACGTGATCGGCCTACGGCCGACGCAATGCTGCGCATTGCAAGGAACGGATTGCCACACCAGTGCGCGCACTGGTTCGCAATGACATACCGCTGCAACGTGACGCTGCGATAGAATAGAGAGAAAACGAAAAACGATGTCATTGCGAACCAGCCATCAGGCTGGTGTGGCAATCCGTTTTCCCCGGCATTCGCAGAATGCCATCGTTCCGAAGAAACGATAAATCCCAATTTG
>CAMAKJ010000105.1 GCA_945836055.1 uncultured Clostridia bacterium
CATAGGAATCCGGCACGGTGACGGTCAGCGCGCCGATGGGCTCCAGAATGGTGGGATTGGCATTGGGCATGGCTTCCTTGAAGGCCAGAATGGCGGCCATCTTGAAGGCCATTTCGTTGGAGTCAACGGGATGGTAGGAACCGTCGTACAGGGTAGCCTTCAGGCCGACCATGGGATAACCAGCCAGCGGGCCCTTCTGAACCGCTTCCTGAATGCCCTTTTCCACGGCGGGGTAGAAGTTCTTGGGCACGGAGCCGCCGAAGACCTCCTCGGCGAAGATCAGGCCGTCCTGCTCTTCCTGAGGCTCGAAGCGGATCCACACGTCGCCGAACTGGCCGCTGCCGCCGGTCTGCTTCTTGTGACGGCCGTGGGCCTCCACCTTTTTCTTGATCTTCTCCCGGTAGGCAACCTTTGCCGGGTAGAGCACGGCGTCCACGCCGAAGCGGCTCTTCAGCTTGGAAACCAGCACGTCCAGCTGCTGGTCGCCGGTGCCGGAGATTACCTGCTGCTTGGTCTCGGCATTGTTGGCCAGAGTGAAGGAGGGATCTTCCTCGTTCAGACGGTTCAGACCCGCGCCCACCTTGTCCTCCTGGCCCTTGACCTTGGGAGCGATGGCCATGGAGTAGCAGGGTGCGGGATAGGGAATCTGCTTCAGGGAGACGACCTTTCTGGGATCGCACAGGGTGTCGCCGGTTTTGACCTTATCCATCTTGCCGATGGCGCCGATGTCGCCGCAGGACAGAACCTTGACTTCGGCAGCCTTCTTGCCGCACATGCTGTAAAGCCTGCCCAGCTTCTCGGTGTCGCCGGTACGGGAATTGACCAGGGTGGTGTCGGAGGTGATTTCACCGGAGAGCACCTTAATGTAGGAGTACTTGCCGTACTGGTCGGAGACGGTCTTCCACACGAAGGCGGAGGGCACGCCGCCGGGAGACACCACGAATTCCTCGGTCTTGCCGTCGGCGGTGGTAGCCTTGTGGTAGTTGCCCTGGACGGGGTTGGGCAGCAGGTCGATGATGTGATCCATCAGCATCAGGCTGCCCAGGCAGGTCATGCCGGAGCCGCAGAGCACGGGGAACAGGCTCAGCTCCGTCACGCCCTGGTGCAGGCCGGTGATCATTTCCCGGTAGGTAAAGTCGTCGCCTTCAAAGAACCGGTCCATCAGCCCCTCGTCGGTCTCGGCAACGGCTTCCTTCAGGGCGTCGTTGAACTCCTCGATGACGGACAGCTTATCCTCGGGAACGTCGATCTCTACCCGCTTCAGATTTTTCATTTCATAGGCGCGCTTGTTCAGCACGTCGATGATGCCGGTGACCTTGCGGCTGCCGTCCCAGATGGGAACCACCACGGGAGCGATCTTGTTGCCGTACTTTTCCCGCAGGGCGTTGAAGGTGGCGTTGTAGTCGGAATTGTCCTCGTCCACCTTGGAGATGTAGATGAAGCGGGGCATATTCCGCTCCTCGCAGTACTTCCAGGCCTTCTCAAAGCCGACGGTGATGCCGTCCTTGGCGGAGCACACCAGAATCGCGGCGTCGGCAGCGCGCAGAGCCTCCATCACAGCGCCGGAGAAGTCGAAAGCGCCGGGGGTATCCAGCAGGTTAATCTTAACGTTGTGATACTCCAGAGGCACAACGGAGGTGGAGATGGAAATATGGCGGCGGATCTCCTCGGGGTCGTAGTCGCAGACGGTGTTGCCGTCGGCGTTCTTGCCGATGCGGTCGATGGCGCCGGTCATGTAAAGCAGGCTCTCAGCCAGGGCGGTCTTGCCGCTGCCGCTGTGGCCCAGCAGACAGATATTGCGGATGGAATTAACAGTGTACATTGTGGTCAATACTCCTTTCGGGAAGGGACTCCTTCCATTTGGGGCGCGGACACCCGAATAGTGACATTATACACGAAAGGCGCTTCAAATGCAACGCTTATTTTCGTCACATTGTAAAATTGTATAAAATGGTGGACGGACACTTGTGTTTCTGTGCAAAACACATAATTTTCCACCCGCAAATACAGCAGAGTGTACAATATGTGTCCCGGGTTTCTCTGCCATTTGTCTCCCGCGTGCTGCAGAAAAACGTCCCCGGAGCTCCGGGGACGTTCGCTGAATATACGGTCAGACAGCCCTCGTCCATTCGGTGACGAGGAAGCCAGGAATCAGCCAGACCAGCTGGTAAAGCAGCACGTTGGTGGGGGTCAGCAGCTCCGTGGAGCCGAGATACCCCAGAACCAGCATAATCACCATTCCCAGAATGCCGCCGATCAGGTTGATGGCGACGCCCAGACGGGTGGCGGTGCGCAGGCTCCGGGCGCCGGTAACGGCGTAGGCCGCGCTTACCAGATCCTCCCGGGTGGTGATGGCAAGGGCAGGGGCTTCCGGGTCAGGCCGGCAGTTCTGAAGCGCCGCCCGCTCCTCCCGGGTGGGGAATGCCATCCGCCGGGTTTTGATGCCGAATTTCGACTGGATGAAGCTCTCCGTCAGCATGAAGTCGCCGCACAGAACCACGGGCGTAACCTTCTTGTGTCCGCAGAGGGTAACCAATCCCGCGGAGGCGGAACGCATTTTCGCGTAGGAAATGGCAAACACCGCGCTGAGCTGTCCGTCAATGGCGGCGTACACCGCCTGATTGACCATGGTGCCCTCAGGAATCACCACACCCATCTCCTGCAAAAAGCTCAGGCTGCCAAGCAGCACCGGCTCGTCGCACACTTCCCCGCCGATGCCGCCGGTTCCGTAGTTCTGGAAGTTCTTCACAGGCTGCTCGGCGCAGCTGCGGCTTCTCAGCAGCTGCTGGAACACCGGCACCAGGCCGCCGCCCGCGGCGGTAATCAGGGACGCGGTGTAGGAAACCACCTCGTCGGGGCTGCGCTTGCCGTAGAATTTCACACCGTTGAGCTTCGTGCTGCCTAGGGGGAACAAATCCTCATCCCGCAGAGGGAACGCGGCCTTGCCGCACAGGCCCTTCACACCCTGCCAGCCGCACAGCACGGTTCCCACCATGTGCAGCCGCTTTTCCAGCACCGCCATGGGGCGGGAAATGGAAATGAAAAATCCGGCGGGCACGGCCACCAGCAGGCTGGTTGCAAAAATCTGAATGCCCAGATGCAGACCATGGCGCATCCCCGTAAACACAGCGATGGCGATGCAGGCAAGCAGGCTGACGAAGGCGTAGACACTCTGGAGCTTTTCCGGCGCGGAGGGGCGACTGTAGGTGTCCATAAAGTCTTCCACCTCGCCCTCGGTGCGGAGCAAGCCGGGCTTTCCCTCATAATAGTTTTCCGCCTTGGCAATGCCGGTCAGGTGAACGGCCTTGCGCAGGGTATCCATCTGCCCCATCTCGGTGGAGCGCCGCTGATAGCGTGCCGTCAGCGCCATGGTCATTTCCAGGCAGAAGGCGGCGCAGCAGGGCACCCGCAGATCCGCCAGGCAGAACACGGCGTCCACGCAGCAGACAACAAAGGTGACGGTAAGCAGGGTGTTCACGGTGAAGCGTCCCTTGGCAATGTCCCCCAGGCCGTCCAGCATCTGCTGGCTGCCCAGCAGTCCGGACACCAGCATCGCCAGCACCTGGCTGAAAATCACCAGCCGCAGCCGGTTTTCGGGTACCATCCCCAAAACGAACAGAGTGGTGACGCCGGCGCACACAAGCACAATGATGACATTGATCAAAATCGCAGCCTGCAGTTTTCCCAGGCCAATTTCCGCCAGGGCGTAATACCGCTTTTCCGGGCCGGCAACCAGCTTTTTCTTCAGCTCCCGCAGGCGCCGGCGGGGGTTGAACTCGATGGGCGAGGCGGCTTTCTGCGCGGCCTGGGCGGCCTGATCCTCACTTTCGGCGGCAACCGCCTCCGCAATCAGATCGTCAATAGCCTTTTCCTCCCCCGGAGCAGGCTGCCCGTCATCGGGCAGATGCTCTTCAGCGGGGTCAAACCGGAGAGTATCGTCGTCGGAAACCGGCGTTTCCGCCTGCTCAGCGGCAGGCTCCACCGTTTCTTCGGCAGGCGCCGGGGCAGCTTCTTCCGCCGGCGCTTCCGGGGCGGCAGGCTCCGCGTCCTTCAGCAGCGCTTCCAGTTCCGCGTCCTTTTCCTCCGCCGGGTTCTCTTCGGGATGGTCGCCAAACTCCCGCAAAATATCGTCCAGGTCAAATTCCTGGGGCTCGTTCAAATTGTCCATATGGATTTCCTCCTGGTGAAATTGCTCTTCATCCGATTCTCTGCCGAACCGCCTCATACAGCAGAATCGACGCGGCGGCGGATGCGTTCAGGGAGCTGATGCGCCCCTTCATGGGGATGCTGACCATCACGTCGCAGTTTTTCCGCACCAGCTGGCTCAAGCCCTCGCCCTCGTTGCCGATGACGATGGCGGCAGGCACGGTGAGATTCGCTTTGTACATGGGAATGGAGCCCTCGGCAGCCGTGCCGAACACCCAAACGCCCTTGTCCTTCAGCTCGGCAATGGCGGTGTTGATATTGGTCACCCGGGCGACCTTCATATACTCCACCGCTCCGGCGGAGGCCTTGGCTACGGTGGCGGTCAAGCCTACGCTGCGGCGCTTGGGGATGATGACGCCGTGAGCGCCCGCGCACTCGGCGCTGCGGAGAATCGCACCCAGGTTGTGGGGATCGGACAGCTCGTCGCAGATGACGATGAGGGGCGCTTCTCCCCGGGAGGCCGCCTCCTTCAGAATGTCGTCGATGGTATAGTAGACGTGGGCGGCCGCCTGGGCGATGACGCCCTGGTGGGCATGGGTAAAGGACATGGCGTCCAGCTTCCGGCGGTCAACGGGAACCACCACGGCGCCCGCTTCCCTGGCCTGGGCAGCAAGGCGCTGCAGGCCCCGGTCGGTATCGCCCTCGGCGATAAAAACTTTATCAATGGTGCGTCCGCTTTTCAGGGCTTCCTGGAGGGCGTTGCGGCCTTCCAGCTGCCCCTCCGTTTCCTCCGGCGGGGTTTCTGTCCGGCGAAAGGGCTGAGCCTGGGGACGGCGTTTTTCGTTCATAATACAGATTCCTTTCCTGGAAAAGTAAATGGCGGCATATTTACAGACCGTATCATTATATCAGATTTTCCCCGGTTTCACAACTCCTATTTTTCTCCCCGGCAGGAAGAAATGTCGCCTTTTGCCGGAAATTCACAGAAAATTTACTGCCCGGAAGAGAATCCTTCGTTGCCTACTGCGGGAAAATGTGATATGATAGCCCAAAACGCAATGCGTCAGGAGGCGAGAGATATGGATCTCAATCGCAATGATTCCCCCAACAATCATAACAACGACAAGAAGCCCGGCGGAAACCGCCCCAAGGGCAGCATCGGCACCGCGCTGCTGATCACCCTTGCCATCGTGCTTCTGTTCAACTGGATTTACGGCAGCATTTCCAAAAGCCAGTACACCGAAACCACCTTCTCGGATTTTCTGGAAGCCAAGGGCGCGGGGCAGCTCACCGAGGTGGAGTTACAGTATGACCGGATCGTCTACATGACCAAGGAGGAGGCCGCCAAGCCCGCCTCGGCGCAGAAGGCCTGCTACACCGGGCTGCCCAGCGGCGGCGATATGCTGGCGCTGGCTGAGGAGCTGGTCGCCGAGGGCGTAACGGTGAACAACAAAATCGTGGAGGACAATTCCGTCATCATGATGATTTTGTCCTACGCCCTGATGATCGGCGGGCTGTTCCTGGTGATGAACCTGCTCACCAAGCGGATGGGCGGCGACGGCATGATGGGCGGCATGGGCAAGTCCAAGGCCAAGGTCTACATGGAAAAGCAGACCGGCGTCACCTTTAAGGACGTAGCCGGTCAGGACGAGGCCAAGGAATCCCTCCAGGAAATCATCGATTTTCTCCACAATCCCCAGAAGTACACCGCCATCGGCGCGAAGCTGCCCAAGGGCGCGCTGCTGGTCGGTTCTCCCGGCACCGGCAAGACTCTGCTTGCCAAGGCCGTGGCAGGCGAAGCCAACGTACCCTTCTTCTCCATCTCCGGCTCGGATTTCGTGGAGATGTTCGTGGGCATGGGTGCCAGCCGCGTCCGGGATTTGTTCCAGCAGGCGGCGAAGGTCGCCCCCTGCATCATTTTCATCGACGAAATCGACGCCGTGGGCCGTTCCCGGGACAACCGCTACGGCAACAACTCCGAGCAGGAGCAGACCCTCAACCAGC
>CAMAKJ010000106.1 GCA_945836055.1 uncultured Clostridia bacterium
CGAGCGGCGGGGTCATGACCCCGCCCTACGGAGGGATTACACCAAATTCCAATTTACCACTCCGTACCGAACCGAGCGGTAGCCAATGGCGTAACGATACCACACCACCCGAGCACGCATTGTCGGCGGCGACTCGCCGCCCCGCCGCATAAAAAAACCCGCCCCGAGTATTCCCAGGACGGTGCTACTAGAGCCATATTTATTTGAGCAGGAATTTTTTGGCGTCTTCGCGGAAGCACTCGTATTCTTCTTCGCTGCAGTCCATAACCACGCTCAGAGGTCGACGCAGATTCAGGCAGAACATTTCCATGAAGCTCTTGCCGCTGACCTTGTTGTTCTCGTCCTGTATGGTAACCGAAAACGGCCGGGCCGTCGCCAACGATACAAATTCCTGTACATCCAAAACCGATTGAAGCCGAACCTGAAATTCCTGCACAAAAGTACCCCCTGCAACTGTACAAACTGACGATTATCGTGTATAATTGGGGAGAACAATCCGGCAGCGGCTCAAACTTCCCCGTATCATCGGTGGATGCCCCCTATTATAGCATTTTCTCGGGAAAATGCAACTGTCGGTTTGGACGATTAACACAAATA
Source organism: uncultured Clostridia bacterium (assembly GCA_945836055.1). Lineage (GTDB taxonomy): Bacteria > Bacillota > Clostridia > Oscillospirales > Oscillospiraceae > Faecousia. Next base: position 598 of record CAMAKJ010000106.1, read on the forward strand.
TTAACTCGGTTTATTGGTGGAATTGACAAATGCGATTTGCTTTTTATACCCTTGGCTGCAAGACGAATCAGTACGAGACCCAGGCTATGGAGCGCTTGCTCACGGATCTGGGGCACGAAATCGGGCATTTTGACGAGAAGTGCAACGGCTACATCATCAACACCTGCTCCGTCACGGCGGTGGCGGACAAGAAAAACCGGGCGGTAATCCGCCGGTGCCGCCGGCTGAACCCCGACGCCGTCATCGGCGTGTGCGGCTGCTACTCCCAGCACGCTCCGGAGGATGTCCGGGCGCTGGGAGTGGACGTCATCGGCGGCAGCGGCGGGCGGCAGGAATTCATAGAGCAGCTGCTCGCCGCCGTGCAGACCGGCGCGCCCTCGGAGCGGGTGGACAACGCCCTGCGCCGCCGGGAATTTGAGGTGCTGCCCGCAGGCGGGCTGGAGGAGCGCACCCGGGCCATGCTGAAGGTGCAGGACGGCTGCGTGAATTTCTGCTCCTACTGCATCATCCCCTATACCCGGGGCCCCGTCCGCTCCGCGCCCCTGCCGCTGGCTGTGGAACAGGCAAAAGCGCTGGAACAGAGGGGCTACCGGGAAATCGTGGTCACCGGCATCGAAATCGCCAGCTGGGGCGTGGATCTGCCGGGCAAGCCGGAGGTCACGGCGCTGATCGAGGCCGTCTGCGCCGCCGTACCGGCGCTGCGGGTGCGGTTGGGGAGCCTAGAGCCCAGAATCGTCACGGAAGACTTCTGCCGGAGACTGTCCAGGCTCCCGAACCTCTGCCCCCAGTTCCATCTGTCCATGCAGTCGGGCAGCGACACGGTTCTGCAGCGGATGCGCCGGAAGTATGATACCGCGCGTTACTATGAAAGCGTCTGCCTTCTGCGGACTTGGTTCCCAAATTGCGCCGTAACCACGGACATGATCGTGGCGTTTCCCGGGGAGACGGAGGAAGAATTTGCCGAGAGCCTGGCCTTTATCCGGAGGTGTGGCTTCGCGGATATGCACATTTTCCCCTATTCCCGCCGCCCGGGCACCCCGGCGGACAAGATGCCGGGTCAGCATAATAACGCCGTCAAGGAAGCCCGGAGCCGGGCTGCCATTGCCGTAGCGGAGGAGATGAACCGCGCCTACCGGGAAAATCTCATCGGCACGGTGCAGAGCGTCCTGTTTGAAGACCGGGAGAACGGATACTTTACCGGCCACGCCCCCAACTATATGAAAATCTACGCCCCCGGCGAAAACCTGCACAACCAGCTCCGGGCCGTGAAAATCACCGGATTGTACGCGGACGGCCTGCTGGGGGAAATCACAGACGAATGCCTTGCAAACCACGAAAATCCGTGATACGATAACGGAAGCTGTCGGTTGATAAACAACCGCGTCATCAAGGACCGCCCTGCGCGGGACGTAGTTCAATTTCGCATTTTGCATTCAGCATTTCACACCCACCAGGAGGTTTCCATGAAAACACTACTTCATATCTGCTGTGCGCCCTGCGCCAACCGGCCCATCGACATTCTGCGAACCGACGGGTTTGAGGTCACGGGCTTTTGGTATAATCCCAACATCCACCCCGTGACGGAGTACCGCGCCCGGCGCAACTGCCTGCAGTCCTACGCCGAGGAAATCGAACTGCCCCTGATTGTCCGCAATGACTACGGCCTGCGGCCCTTTGTCCGGGCGGTGGCCGATGACATTCCGGGGCGGTGCGTCAAGTGCTACGAAATGCGCCTGTACGAAACCGCCCGTCAGGCCGCCGAGGGGGGCTTTGACAGCTTCACCTCGTCGCTGTTCATCAGCCCCTACCAGAAGCACGAGCTTATGCGGGAGGTTGCCGAACGGGCGGCGGCGGAGTACGGCGTGCAGTTTCTCTACCGGGATTTCCGGCCCTATTTCAAGGAAGGGCAGGAATTCGCCCGGGAGCACGGCTTTTATATGCAGAAATACTGCGGCTGCATCTTCTCCGAGGAGGAGCGCTACATCAAAGCAAAGAAAATTCTGCCTTAATTTGGAGGAACTATGAGTCAATACGAGTTTTCCGTTCCCTGCCTGTTTGGGCTGGAGGGGATTGCCGGGGACGAGCTGCGGCGGCTGGACATCCCCAACGTCCGGGTGGAAAACGGACGGGTGCTGTTTTCCGGGGACTTTAGCGCCATGGCCAAGGCCAATGTGTGCCTGCGCACCGGAGAGCGGGTGCTTCTGGTGCTGGCAGACTTCCCGGCAAAGACCTTTGAGGAGCTGTTTCAGGGGGTTTACCGGGCGAATCTGGAGGATTTTATCCCCAGGGACGGCAGCTTTCCCGTCAAGGGGCACTGCTTAAACAGCCAGCTTATGAGCGTTCCCGACTGCCAGGCCATTGTGAAAAAGGCCGCGTCCAAACGCTTAGGCGAAAAGTACGGCGTCGGCTGGCTCCCGGAAACCGGGGCAAAGTACCAGCTGCAGTTCTCCATCATGAACGACCGGGTACAGCTGTACCTGGACACCACCGGCCCCGGCCTGCACAAGCGGGGCTACCGGGCCGTGGGCAACGACGCGCCGCTGCGGGAGACCCTGGCCGCGGCCATGGTGCAGCTGACCCATTACCGGGGACGGGAATTTTTGTGGGACCCCTTCTGCGGCTCCGGCACCATTCCCATCGAGGCGGCGCTGATTGCCCGGAACATCGCCCCCGGCGCCCGCCGCCGGTTCGCGGCGGAGGCCTTTGCCTGGTCGGACGCCAAGGTCTGGGAGGACGTTCGCAGGGAAGCCAGAGATCGGGAATTTCACGGCAAGTACCAGATCCTCGGCTCCGACAACGATCCCAAGTGCGTCTCCCTCTCCATGGCCAACGCCCGGAAGGCGGGGGTGGGCGACGTGATCCGCTTTGCCGACGGGGACGCCACCAAAATGGATCTTCCTGCCCAGTCCGGCATTCTTATCTGCAATCCGCCCTACGGTCAGCGGATGCTGGAGCAGCAGAGCGCCCAGCGGCTCTACGCCGCTCTGGGGCGGCACCTGAAGTACGCCGATGGCTGGAAGAAATTCATCATCACCTCCGAGCCGGAATTCGAGCACTATTTCGGCTGCCGCGCCACGAAGAAGCGCAAGCTTTACAACGGCATGATCAAGTGCGATTATTATATGTATACCGACAATTCCCGGAAAAAACCGCCCACGAAAAAGGGCTGAACGGGAGAGAGAATCCGAGATAAATTCCAATTTACCGCTCTGCAACGAACCGAGCGTGGTGCTCCGCGCAGCGAATCAAAATATCCATGATTGCCGGGGGCAATCATACCATAATGTCCACCCAATGGCGTAACGATACCACACCACCCACGCACGCATTGCCCGCGGGGGCATCCCCGCCGCAGAGATAGAAAGAGGAGCGATCGTCATGAAGCACCTGTTCATCATCAACCCGGCAGCCGGCAGCTGGGACCACACGAAACAGTACACCGAAGCAATTCGCTCTTCCTGCGGCGCCCGTGGGCTGGACTACCGCATTGAGGTTTCCCAGGGACCGGGGGAGTGCCGCCGGCTTGCCCGGGAAGCCGCCGAAACCGGTGAGGATTACCGTATTTACGCCTGCGGCGGAGACGGCACCCTCAACGAGGTGGCTGCGGGCGCGGCGGGCTTCGCCAACGCCGCCGTCACCGCCTACTCCGGCGGCAGCGGAAACGACTTTGTCCGCCTTTTTGACGAGCCTGCCGCCTTTTCCGATCTGGAGCGGCTGCTTGACGCCGAGGAAGTAGCCTTCGACATGATCCGCTGCAACGATGACTACTCCCTGAATATCTGCTCCGTGGGTCTGGACGCCCGGATCGGCACCGACGTGGCCCGCTATAAGCGTCTGCCCCTGCTCCAGGGCTTCCGGGCCTACGCCGCCTCCACGGTGGTGAACGTGATCCGGGGCATTGCGGAGCATTACGTCATTGAAATCTGCGGGGAAACCATCGACGCGGAGCAGACCATGGTCTGCGTCTGCAACGGCCGGTTCTACGGCGGCGGCTTCAACCCCGTGCCGGAGGCCGACCCCACCGACGGCATTCTGGACGTGCTTTTGGTGAAAAAGGTAGGCCGTCTGCAGGTGCCCGCCGTCATCGGCAAGTACAAAAACGGACGCTACCGGGATTGCCACGGCCTCATCCGCCACTTCCGGACGGATCGCTTAAAAATCATCTGCGACAAGCCCACCCCCATCAACCTGGACGGCGAGCTGCGTGTGGCTTCCACCGTGGAGATTTCCGTGGCGAAGGAGCAGGTGCGTTTCTTCTATCCCAGGGGGCTGTCCTGGCAGGCAAAGCAGGCTCCTGCGGAAACTGCGGCAGGCGCTGTATAAAACACAAACCGGGCGCGCCAATCGGCGCGCCCGGCAGTTTTTCCGGAACGGGCGGTATTCTAAGGCAACACCGCACAATGGGAACTGCGGGCTTCGGCGGATCTTTTGCCCCATTATGCGGTGCTGCCCTAACTGCCCTGTCCTCACCCATTGTCCTTGGGCGGGTTTGCGTCCTCCGGCAATGTCCAGGGAGCTTGCTTTTTCGCGGCTTTCTTGTGCTTATTGCGCTTTTTCACCAGGGAAATCACAATCACCGCCACAATTCCCGCCACCAGCAGGTAGGGAGAATTCGCCAGCACCCACACAAAGATATCCAGCAATCCGTTGCCCAGCCCCTTCAGGCTGCTCATAAAGCCGCCGCTGATCCGCTCCCACAGGGTCGGCTCCTCCACGGGGGTGTATTCCTGCACCTCATCGACGGATAAGTAGATGGTGGCGTAGTCCACCTGGTTGTCGTACAGACGCAGCTGGGAGGCCCGGTTTTCCAGCTCATAGCGCACGTCCGTCAGGCGGCTCTCGATTTCCAGCAGATCCGCCATGGTTTCCGCCTGCTCCATCAGCTCCAGAAGCCGGGCTTCCTCGGTTTTCAGCGCCGTGACCCGGCTTTCCGTGGCCACATAATTCAGGGTAATATCCTCCCGGCTCAGGTTTGTGGACACCACGTTGGCAATGCCGGAAACCTGGGTGGTGAATTCCTCCACCCGCTCCGCCGGAATCCGGACGGTGAGGCTGGCGCTGCGGTAGCGGCGGGAGGAATACAGGCTTCCGTTGTAGCTGTTCTGATCCTCCACATACCCGTTCAGCGCGGAGATGGTTTCGTTCAGCGCTTCCATCAGCGCGTCCAGGTCCTCGGTTTCCGCGGACATATTCACGGTGATGATCCACTTCCGGCCCTCCGGCAGCTCGCCGGTATTTCCGGTGCTGCTGTCCGCCATGGCGCCGGAATCCGCCGACATCGGTGCGGCATAGTTCACCTCTTCCGCCATGCCTGCGGCCTTGTCATAGGCGGCGGTGGACGCCGACCCGGCGCCGCATCCGGTGAGCAGCGCGGCCAGCAGGCAGAGGGTCAGCAATAGCGCGGTCCATTTTTTCATTTTGTTTGCCTCCTTTTTAATGTTGGTTATCTGCCCTTATACTCGACAAAAATTGGGAATGGTTTCGCCTATGGCTCATAATTTGCATTTTACCAGAAAACCTTCTCCGAGGCAAGAGGCACCTTGTGAAATTCG
>CAMAKJ010000107.1 GCA_945836055.1 uncultured Clostridia bacterium
ACAACCAGCTGACCATGGAGATCATGCAGAAGGTCGCCGCGAAGCACGGTCTGGTGTGTCTGCTGCATGAGAAGCCCTTCGCCGGCGTCAACGGCTCCGGCAAGCACAACAACTGGTCCATGGCCACCGACACCGGCGTGAACCTGCTGTCCCCCGGCGAGACCCCCTATGAAAACGCCCAGTTCCTGCTGTTCCTGTGCGCGGTCATCAAGGCTGTGGACGATTACCAGGATCTGCTCCGTCTGAGCGTAGCCACCGCCGGCAACGACCACCGCCTGGGCGCCAACGAAGCGCCTCCCGCAGTCATCTCCATCTTCCTGGGCGATGAGCTGATGGGTGTTCTGGAAGCCATCGAGAACGACACCCCCTACAGCGGTACCAAGAAGACCACCATGAAGCTGGGCGTGGACGTTCTGCCCCGGTTCCCCAGAGATACCACCGACCGGAACCGTACTTCTCCCTTCGCGTTCACCGGCAACAAGTTTGAGTTCCGCATGGTCGGTTCCGCCGACTCCATTGCCTGCGCCAACATCATGCTCAACGCTTCCGTGGCAGAGTCCCTGAAGATTTATGCCGACCGCCTGGAGGGGGCCGAAGACTTTGAGACCGCCCTGCACGATATGATCAAAAAGACCATCAAGGATCACAAGCGGATTCTCTTCAACGGCAACGGCTACGACGCCGCCTGGATCAAGGAAGCCACCGAGGTTCGCGGCCTGTGCAACTATCCCACCACTCCCGACTGCATGCCCCATCTGCTGGACAAGAAGAATGTGGATATGCTGACTTCTCACAAGATTTTCTCCGTCTCCGAGCTGCAGTCCCGCTGCGAAATCATGCTTGAGAACTACAGCAAGACCGTCATCATCGAAGCCAACACCATGGTGGATATGGCGAGAAAGCAGATTCTCCCTGCCGTGGAGGCCTATACCGCAGATCTGGCATCCTCCATTGCCGCCAAGAAAGCGGTTGCCCCGGAGCTTGCCTGCGGATATGAGACCGGCCTTCTGACCAAGCTGTCCGGACTGACCGACCAGATTGCCGTCAAGACCGATGAGCTGGAAGCCGCCGTTCTGGAGCTGAAGAACTACACCGACATTAAGGAAGAGTCCTGCGCCATCCGGGATACGATTCTCGGAAAGATGGCAGCCCTCCGGGCCGTGGCTGACGAGGCCGAGACCCAGACTTCCTCCGAGTATTGGCCCTTCCCCACCTACGGTGACCTGCTGTTCAGCGTAAAATAACGCTCCCTACCATAGCTGCCATTGGCTGGAACAGTCCGGCCGATCGGGAGGGACTGACCACCCCTCCCGATGCCAGCTGTGAGGAGATAGATTGCAAAGACCGTTTTTTCAGAGAAGAAGGAGGTAACCATTATGACACTGAGTTCCGTAAACACCATTTGGGTACTTCTGGGTGCAGCACTGGTTTTCTTCATGCAGGCAGGTTTCTCCCTGTGCGAGGCCGGCTTCACCCGGGCAAAGAACACCGGCAATATTCTGATGAAGAACCTGATGGACTTCTGCATCGGCACGCCCTGCTTCTGGCTGTTCGGCTTCGGCATTATGTTCGGCGCCGGGAATGCGATTATCGGCTGGCTGGACCCGGGCATTACCGGGGACTACAGCTTCGTGCTTCCGTCCGGCGTTCCCCTGTGGGCGTTCGCTATTTTCCAGACCGTGTTCTGCGCCACGGCCGCAACCATTGTCTCCGGCTCCATGGCGGAGCGCACCAAGTTCAGCGCCTACTGTATCTACTCCGCCTGTATTTCTCTGTTCATCTATCCCATTTCCGGCCACTGGATCTGGGGCGGCGGCTGGCTGAGCCAGCTGGGCTTCCATGATTTCGCCGGTTCCACGGCTGTGCATATGGTAGGCGGTGTGTGCGCCTGCATCGGCGCGGCTATGCTGGGCCCCCGTATCGGCAAGTTCGGTAAGGACGGCAAGCCCAAGGCCATCCTGGGCCATAACATCACCGCGGCGGCCCTCGGCGTGTTCATCCTCTGGTTCTGCTGGTTCGGCTTCAACGGCTGCTCCACCGTGGCCATGGATTCCGACGACGCGCTGACCAGCGCCGGCCTGATTTTCTTCAACACCAACCTGGCAGCGGCGGTTGCCTGCTGTGTCACTCTGATCTTTACATGGATTCGCTACGGCAAGCCCGACGTTTCCATGACCTATAACGCGGCTCTGGCGGGCCTTGTGGGCATCACCGCCGGCTGCGACGCGGTTTCCCCTGTGGGAGCTGCCATCATGGGCGCGGTTTTCGGCATCGTCGTGGTGCTCTCCGTGGAGTTCTTCGACAAGGTTGCCAAGATTGACGATCCTGTGGGCGCTGTTTCCGTTCATGGCGTTTGCGGCGCTCTTGGCACCATTCTCACCGGCTTGTTTGCCACAGGCGTTTCCACCGAAAAGGGTCTGTTCTACGGCGGCGGCGTACATATGCTGGGCATCCAGCTGCTGGGCGTTGTGTCCGTTGCGGCCTATGTGGCTGTGGTGATTACCATTGTGTTCACCATCATCAAAAAGACCATCGGCCTGCGGGTCAGCGCCGAGGAAGAGATCACCGGTCTGGATGTCACCGAGCACGGCCTGCTCACCGCCTACGCCGGCTTCTCCATGATGCCGGACACCATTTCCGCTGATGATGAGCCTGTGGTTGTTACCGGCGACGTACCTGTTGCGGAAGCTGTCCCCGTAAAGAAGGTGCCCGACTTCCGGGAGGAGGGTACGCCCAAGTTCACCAAGGTGGAAATCATCTGCAAGGAATCCCGCCTGGAGAATCTGAAGGACGCCATGATCTCCATTGGCATTACCGGCATGACTGTGTCCCACGTTCTGGGCTGCGGCATCCAGAAGGGCAAGCCGGAATACTACCGCGGCGTTCAGGTGGAAACCAACCTGCTGCCGAAGGTACAGGTGGATATCGTGGTCAGCAAGGTGCCTGTCCGCACCGTCATTGAGACGGCGAAGGAGGTACTTTACACCGGTCATATCGGCGACGGCAAGATTTTCGTCTACGATGTGGAGAACGTGGTCAAGGTTCGCACCGGCGAGGAAGGCTACGACGCACTTCAGGACGTTGAGTAATCAAGAGAAAGATCGATCCACGGGAGAGCCGCTTGCGGCTCTCCCACGGGTTATTTGAGGAGGATACCCACATGTGTTCCATTATCGGTTACTGCGGCAAACTGGCCAGCATGGAGGCATTTCAGAGCGGTTTTGCCAGAACAATCTCCCGCGGCCCGGATGATACCCGCATTGTTGAAGCGGGCCTGGGCATTTTGGGCTTTCACCGGCTGTCCATCATGGGCCTGAATCCCACGGGTATGCAGCCCTTTGGCCTGAACGGCAGCTGGGTGGTCTGCAACGGCGAAATCTACGGCTTTGAAAAGCTGAAGGAAGAACTCTCCGCGGAGTATACCTTCTACAGTGAATCGGACTGTGAGGTTCTGCTGCCCATGTACGAAAAGTACGGCCTTGCCATGTTTGCCAGGCTGGACGCGGAGTTTGCCTGCATCCTGTATGACGCAAAGCAGGACAGATTCATTGCGGCGAGAGACCCCATCGGTATCCGGCCTCTGTACTACGGCTACGACGAAAACGGTACGATCCTGTTTGCCAGCGAACCGAAGAACCTTGTGGGCCTGGCAGCTCAGATCCTGCCGTTTCCCCCCGGGCATTATTACTGCGACGGAGAATTTGTCTGCTACTGCGATATCGCGGCCGTGGAGCATGTGCTGCCGGACGATCAGGAAACCGTCTGCCGGAACATCCACGACAAGCTGGTTACCGGCGTGAGCAAGCGTCTGGTGGCCGACGCCAAGGTGGGCTTCCTGCTCAGCGGCGGACTGGATTCCTCCCTGGTGTGCGCCATCGCCGCCCGGGAGAGCAAACAGCCCATCCGCACCTTCGCCATCGGCATGAGCGAGGACGCCATCGACCTGAAGTACGCCAAGCAGGTGGCCGACTACATCGGAAGCCGTCACACGGAGGTCATCATCTCCAAGGAGGACGTTCTCGCGGCGCTGGAGCCGGTTGTGGAGCTGCTGGGAACCTTTGACATCACCACCATCCGGGCCAGCATCGGCATGTACCTGGTGTGTAAGGCCATTCACGAAACCACCGACATCCGGGTGCTTCTCACCGGCGAAATCTCCGACGAGCTGTTTGGCTACAAGTACACCGATTTCGCCCCCTCCGCAAAAGATTTCCAGTCCGAAGCCCAGAAGCGAATTCGGGAGCTGCATATGTACGACGTGCTCCGGGCTGACCGGTGCATCAGCGTCAATTCCCTGGAGGCCCGGGTGCCCTTCGGTGATCTGGATTTTGTGAAGTACGTCATGGCAATCGATCCGGAGATGAAGCTGAATAAATACAACAAGGGCAAGTATCTGCTGCGCCATGCTTTTGAAGAGGGAGACTATCTGCCCCACGACATTCTCTGGCGGGAAAAGGCGGCCTTCTCCGACGCCGTGGGCCACTCCATGGTGGATTACCTCAAGGAATACGCCGAAACCTGCTACACTCAGGAAGAATATGAGGAAAAGCGGAAAAAATATACCCACGCCCAGCCCTTTACCAAGGAATCCCTGCTGTACCGGGAGATTTTTGAGAAGTACTATCCCGGCCAGAGCCAGATGATTGTAGATTTCTGGATGCCCAACAAGTCCTGGGAGGGCTGCAACGTCAACGACCCCTCCGCCCGGGTTCTGTCCAACTACGGAGACAGCGGAAAATAGTCAGTATTTGGCAGAAACAACGGATTCTGACCTTCAAAGACGCAAGATATGGTAGATTTTATCATTGCGTTCAGCCGCATATTGTGGTATTCTAAAAGAGCGTGGGATGGCTGCGTCCATCCCCGGATAAGAAGAATCCTGTAAGAAATGAATACACATATGGAGGTAAACAAAATGGAAAAACTGCAGCAGCTCTATGAAGGCAAGGCGAAGAAGGTTTTTGCCACGGACGATCCCGAACTTCTGATTGTGGATTACAAGGACGACGCCACCGCCTTTAACGGCCTGAAAAAGGGCACCATCGCGGGCAAGGGCGTCATCAACAACCAGATGAGCAACCGCCTGATGGCGTATCTGGAAAAGCAGGGGATTCCTACCCACTTTGTCAGGGAGCTGTCCCAGCGGGAGACTCTGGTGAAGAAGGTCTCCATCGTCCCCCTGGAGGTCATTGTCCGCAACATCGCTGCCGGTTCCTTCTCCAAGCACTACGGTGTGGAAGAGGGCGTGGTTTTTGACCGGCCCACCATTGAGTTTTCCTATAAGAACGACGCCCTGGGCGATCCGCTGCTGAATACCTATCACGCCCTGGCGCTGAAGCTGGCGACCCCCGAGGAAATCAAGACCATCGAGGACTATTCCTTCCGGATCAACGAAGCCCTGAAGTCCTTCTGGCTGACCTGCGGCGTGACCCTGGTGGACTTCAAGCTGGAGTTCGGCCGCCTGAGTGACGGCACCATCGTCCTGGCCGACGAGATCAGCCCCGATACCAGCCGCCTGTGGGACAGCAAGACCCACGAGAAGCTGGACAAGGACCGTTTCCGCCGGGACCTGGGCGGCGTGGAGGAAGCCTACGCAGAAATCATGAAGCGTCTGGAAGAGCACCTCAAATAATGTGGCCCCATTGCAGGACGGAGGAGCATCCTTCGCCCTGCAAACGTGTGTCAAAGGCATCCTATCATTATGAAATCGGAGGAAAACCGAATGGCTAATACCGCTATTGTTGGCATCAACTGGGGTGACGAGGGCAAGGGCCGCATGGTCGATCTGCTGACCGAGGATTACGATATTGTCATCCGCTATCAGGGCGGCGGCAACGCCGGACACACCGTCATCAACGAGCACGGCAAGTTCGCGCTGCACCTGCTGCCCTCCGGCATTTTCCGTAAGGGCGTTGTGAACATTCTGGGCAACGGCGTTGCGCTGGACCCGGAGAACCTGTGGAAGGAAATGCAGGACGTGGTGAATAAGGGCGTGCCCATTACCCCGGAAAATCTGAAAATCAGCGACCGGGCATCCCTGCTGCTGCCCTGGCACCGTCAGCTGGACGGCCTGGAGGAAGCCCGGCTGAAGGACAAGAAGTACGGCTCCACCAAGCAGGGCATCGCGCCCTTCTATTC
>CAMAKJ010000108.1 GCA_945836055.1 uncultured Clostridia bacterium
GACCGCCGTCATCATCGTGGCCGTGGTGGTCACCATCTACTCCATCATGGGCGGCTTGTGGAGCGTGACCCTGACCGATTTCATCCAGGTGTTCCTCATCATCATCGGCATGATCATCGCTGTGCCTTTCGCCATGAACCTGGCGGGCGGCTGGAGCAACGTGGTCGCCAACGTCCCCGCCGAGACCTTTGACATGTTCAAGGGTTACAGCCCCATGGCCGTGGTGTCCCTGACCATCATGTATGTGGCGACCTTCACCGTCGGCCAGGAGGCCGTTTCCCGCTACTATGCCGCCCGTGACGGCAAGGCTGCCAAGCAGGGCTCCATTCTGGCTGCCATTATCAACTTTGTCTATGCCTTCATCCCCGCCATTCTGGGCATCATCACCCTGGCCCTCATCAACATGGGCAAGTTCAACGCTGAGGACTTCGCCGACGTGGGCGCCCGCTACGCGCTGCCGGTGCTGGCCATGGAGGCCATGCCCGCCGTCATCTGCGGCCTGCTGTTCGCCGGTATCATCTCCGCTACCATGTCCTCCTCCGACTCCGACCTGCTGGGCGCCGGCTCCATCTTCGCCAACGACATCTACCGTGCCGTGCTGAAGCCCGACGCCACCAGCGAGGAGGTCATGAAGGTCACCAAGATCGTCATGGCCGTCGTGGGCGTGGTTTCCATGTTCATCGCCCTGTTCAACACCTCCAGCCTGGTGAACCTGCTGATGTTCTGCTTCACCCTCCGTGCCGCCGGCGCGTTCTTCCCCTATGTGCTGGGCCATTACTGGACCGGCGCCTCTCTGGCGGGCACCATCGCCTCCCTGATCTCCGGCTCCGTCGTGGTGGTGTATCTGGAGAAGATCTCCGGCAGCATGCTGTTCGGCATGAAGGTGTCTCAGCCCATCATCCCCGGCCTGGTCGTGGCCCTGGTGTTCTTCCTGGTGTTCTCCAAGATCTTCCCGCCCAAGGTGAAGACCACGGAGCTGGCTCCCGAGGAAGACTGACACACAAGGTTCCCTCAGCGATCCGTGAATCAGACGCAAAAGAGCTCCCGCCGCGGCGGGAGCTCTTTTTGCGGTCATTCGGCGTGTTCGGGATGGGCAGCCCGGTTTTCCTCCAGATACCGGAGGAAGATGCCGATGGGCTGGGGATGGGCGTAATAAAAGCCCTGATGGTGGTCGGCGGGATAACGCAGGACAAAGTCCCGGAGCTGCTGATTTTCCACACCTTCCAGACAGACGTTGATGCCCAGCTTGCGGGCGAGGCCGATGGTGGCCTCCACCACCATTTGGGCGTTCTTGTTCTCCAGAATGTGGAGGATAAAGCTCTGGTCGATCTTCAGCCCGTCCACAGGCAGGTCGCAGATCAGATTCATGGAGGACAGGCCGGTGCCGAAGTCGTCCAGCGCCACCCGGATGCCCCGGGAGCGGAAGAACTGAAGCTCCGCACGCAGACATTCCATGTCCATGGAGCGGCACCGCTCTGTCAGCTCCAGGCAGAGGTTTTGGGGAGGGTACCCTGTTTCCCGCAGAATATCCATCAGGCTGTCCCGGAACCCCCGGCGTTCGATTTGGGTGTAAGCGATATTGACGTTCAGGAAGAAATGGGGGTCTTTATCCACGATAGGCCTGGCCTCTGTCAGCGCCTGCCGGAGGATCCAGTTGCCCAGCGTGAAGAAGCAGTCGTCCTTTTCCAGAACGGGGATGAAGCGGCCGGGAGAGACTTCGCCGAAGATGGGGCTCTTCCAACGGAGGAGGGCCTCCGCGCCCTTGGTACAGCCATCCGCCGGCCGTACCAGAGGCTGATAGACCATGTAGAAGCCGTGGCAGCCGTTGACGATGTCCTGCCGCAGTGCGTCCAGCAGTTCCATGGAGTGGTGTGTGTCACCGCTCAGCTCGTTGTCGAAAAATACCAGCTCGCTGTGGCGTTCCCGCTTGGACATTTCCAGCGCATAGGCGGCGCAGGAAATGATAGGGAACTCACTGCCTGCGAATTTTTCCACGAAGACGGCACCGCCGGAAATGCTGAGGGAAACCGGGGTCCCCTCCACCGTCAGGGATTCGCTGGCCAGCCGGCGTAGCACTTCATACAGTTCCTGGACGCTCTCCTGCGTGGCCTGCCGGAGGCACAGGGCGAACTTGGCGCCGTCCATCCGGTAGACTGTGGCATGCCGCTTCTGCGCCTCCTTCTGTATCGCCTGGGCCAGGGCGTACAGTACCTTGTTGCCGAAGACATAGTCATAGGTGTCGTTGACAAAGTGGAAGTGGTTGATGCCGATCATCAGTACCATGGTGGGTGTACGGGAGGACTGAATGGCCTGGATGGCGTTATTGAACTCGTAGATGTTATAGAGATTGGTGACAGGGTCCACCGTATCGATGATGCCGTGGTTGGTGAGCGTGCCCACGAAGAAGTCCGGCTCGCCGTCCGTTCCCTTCTGGACGATGCCGCTGCAAGTGCAGATGACATAATCGCCGTACTTGTTGCGGGCCCGGTATTCCAGGCTGTGGCGCTTCTGCCTGCCGGAGAATACATTTTCAATGTCGGTGAGGTACATCTCCCGGTCCTCCGGGTGGATGTGTTCCGCCCAGATGGCGCCGGCGTCAAACATGTACTCGCCCGGCAGACCGAAATACTCCACGGCGTTGGCGGACCAGCGGGAGACGTTGGTCTGCATATTGCACAGGTAGATGTACGTCCGCTCGGACAGGCTGGCGATGGCCTGGAAGGTGTGGTCGTCCAGACCGGAGCGGTCCAGGTCCGGGGACGGGGCGGCTTTCGGGGGAGGTGTATTGCGGACTGTCCGCTTGCTGTGGTACATGGCGCGGTCCGCCTGCTCCATCAGAGAGGGGAGCTCCCATCCGGGGCCGGCAGCCCAGCCGACTGACGCGGAAACGGGGAAGGGCAGACCGGCCTGCCTGGCAGACAGAATATCAGAGAATTCAGCAAGGACGCTGTCCGGCTCGTCCGCCCTGGGATTTTCCAGGATCACCACAAATTCATCGCCGCCGATCCGGTAGGCCCGCCGGGTGGCACCGGTGATGCCGGAGATACAGCCGGCGACGATGTTGATGGCCTTGTCGCCTTGGGCGTGACCGTGGGTGTCGTTGATCTGCTTGAGGTCATTGAGGTCAATGAACAGCACGGCGATCCGGTCCAGCGTGGCATAATAGCCGGCTGCCATCGCGTCCAGCTTCTGCCGGTTGTAGAGCTGGGTCAGCTTGTCCGTTTCGCTGAGACGGACAAGCTCCGCCGTGTGTACGGCGTTTTGGGCAATGCCGCCGGAGATCTGCTGGATGATCGGGACGAAGACCAGCAGGATGATGCTCCGGGGAAGGACAAAATGCAAGGGGAGGGTCACCCAGGGATTGGGATTGATGGAAATGGTTCTGGAGGGATCGGCAAGCATACGGATAAGTTCGGCTGTGGAGCTGTTGCTGAGCAGGAGCATATTGGCGTCACAGATGCCGAAATAGTAGCCGCCCATCACGCTGATGAACAGCCCGCACACCGAGAGCACATAGGTGTATATCACGACTTCCCGCTTGGAATACTGAGACGCGCAAAACAGCGGCAGGGCAAACAGCAGAACGGCGTGGTAAGTGAGCAGGGTGCTGATAAAGGTCAGGGCGGCCTCCGCACAGAACAGGATCATGTATTTGACCCAGTTTTTCTCGGTGCCGGTAAAGAGACAGACCGCCCACGGCGTCAGAAGGATCACGTCGGACACCAGGCAGGTCAGGGTCATCAGGCCCTTGTCCACCATGAAAACGCCCAACAGGGTCAGTATCCAGATAGCGGTCATGGGGAGCACGGAAAAGACCAGGCAGTTGATGGTATGTCGGTTTGCCTGGGACTCCTGTGCCGCGGCGCTGTGCGTACGGGGATCAAAGTCCATTCGGGGGCCCACCTCCCTGAATTTGCGTCAAAAAATTGCTCCAAAGGCGGAGCTTTAGAGGAAAAGCATTACATCATTTAGAATTATAGGGGAAAATATAGAAAATGACAAGAGTTTAAAGTGGGAAAGAATTTACTGAAAATGAGTTTGGACAGGCTGTCCGGTTGTGCCATTTTTCGTGTTGCAATTCCACTGGAAATGTGCTATCATACCTTTCAGATGCGGCTGTAGTTCATCGGTAGAACGGCAGCTTCCCAAGCTGCATAGGGGGGTTCGACTCCCCTCAGCCGCTCCACGTCGGAGCAAGCTGTATATCGCTTGCTCCGACTTTTTTCAAAAGTCAGAGCGCGCTCATTCCGCTGCTCCTCCTTTCCAACCGCGATTCGCTGCGCAGCCGTTGGCGGCTTTGCCGCCTTACGGATGCGGCGTACCCCTTGCGGGTGCTGCGCTGGATTCGCGGTTGGGTTTGGAAACGCCCGCTTTGTGAGATAGTACTTCTATCGCACCGCTCCAGTTCGTCGCAAGCGTCATATCGCTTGCGACGATTTTTTTATGCTTCGCATCAAAAACGCAAGGACATAGCCGCGCATCTCCCCGCATATCCATAGTGGGACGGGAGGTGCGTGAAGAATGAAAAGAGCGATGGCCGTGCTGCTGTTGTGCCTGTGCCTGTCCGCCTGCGCCGCGCCTGCGGAACCGGGCGGTATTTTGGGACAGGCCTCGGGACTGGACGAGGACGAGACCCTGCTGACTGTGGACGGCAGGGAGGTGCCCTCCTGGCGGTATCTCTACTGGCTGGCCTATACCTGTGACCGGGTGGCGGAGCGCTACCGGGACGCCGGGGCCGTTTTGGACTGGCAGGCGCCGCTGGACGGCGGCACGCTGGCGGATTACGCCAAGGACCAGGCCCTGGCGGACACCGCGCTGTACGCCACCGTGGAAAACTGGGCGGAGCGGTATGGCTGCCAGCTTTCCGAACAGGAACGGCAGGCCGCCGGGGATGACTGGGACCAACGGGCTGGAGAGCGGGGCTACCTTGAGAAGCTGGCGGACCTGGGGCTGGATCGGGAGCGGGCGGTGGAGCTGAACGAGGTAGGGGCCCTGTACGCGAAGCTGTGTGCCCTGGCGGAGCAGCCGGACAGCGCGCTGGCCCCCGCAAAAGAGGCGCTGGACGCCTTTGCCGCGGAGGACGGGCGCATCACCGTGGACCGTATTCTCGTCGCCGCCGGGGAGGACCGGGACGCCGCCCGGGAAAGGGCGGCGGAAGCATTTGCGAAGCTCAACGGCGCGGAGGACCAGGAGGAGGTCTTTAACACGCTGGCAAAGGCCGGAGATGACAAATCCGGGCCGCGGAACATCCTGCCGGGAGACGGGCAGCTTTCCCGGGAACTGGAGGAGGCCGCCCAGACCCTGGAGGTGGGGCAGTGCTCGGGAATTCTGGAGTCCGACGAGGGATTTTCCATTCTCCGCCGGCTGGCCCCGGAGACAGCGGGGCTCGCAGAGGACTATTTTGACAGCTGTTTGCAGGAGGCTGCCGCCGGTGCGAAGACCACACTGTCCGAGGCCTATGAACGATTGGACACGGCGGCGTTTTACAAGAAGCTGGAGGCGCTTCGGGCGAAAAAAACGAAGGAGTGAACCACGGACTGCCGGGAAAGGGGAGATGGTTTTCGTCACCTTGACGAAAACCGGAAGCGTTTTGTCAAAGATTTAACAAAATTCTGGCGAGACAGTAGTTTTTCATTGACGCGGCATGGAAAAGCAACTATAATCATTTTTGTGAGGTAGCAAACTATACGACATTGCCAAAAAATTGACAATCATGTCAAGAGCTTGACAATATCCCTCGCTCAGTGATCCAAGGCGGGAATGGACCGCCAAATCTATATTATAATAAAATGGAGGAACACTATGAAAGACCTGTACATCGTGAACTGCTGCCGTACTGCCATCGGCTCCTTTGGCGGTTCTCTGAAGAACACCCCCGCTGCCGACCTGGGCGCTGTCGTCGTCAAGGAAGCTCTGAACCGCGCCGGCGTGAAGCCCGAGCAGGTTGACGAGCTGATGTTCGGCTGCATCCTGACCGCCGGCCTCGGCCAGAACGTGGCCCGCCAGGTCTCCATCAAGGCCGGTATCCCCTATTCCGTCCCCGCTTACACCGTGGGCATGGTCTGCGGCTCCGGCA
>CAMAKJ010000109.1 GCA_945836055.1 uncultured Clostridia bacterium
TTTGAAGGGAGCGGTTTTGTGAAACGGAAGAAGAAGGAAGGCGGGGGCGTGGCGGCGGTATGCCAGCTTCGCGCCGGGAACACCCACCCCTTTGGGGTGATGAAGGGCTTTACCCCCCTTGGCGGCGGGGAGGAGCGGATCTATCAGCAGATGCGGGAGGCGATCCCGGTGCTGGACGCCGCCGTGGGGAAAATGGTGCGGCTGTGCGGCGGTTTTGCGGTGAAGTGCCGGGACCCGGAGGCCCAACGGCGGCTGAACGCCTTTTTGGAGATGGTGCCCTGCGGCCGGGGGCAGATGGGCATTGAGAGCTTCCTCAGCGGTTATCTGGACAGCCTGCTGACCTACGGACGGGCGGTGGGGGAGATGGTGGTTGCCGGCGGAAAGCTGCGGGCGGTGTGCTGGGGAGATGTGACGGCACTGGAGGTTCAGGAGGGGGAGAATTCCCTGGAAACCGTTCTGTGGGGCACAGATGCCCATGGACTTCTGCGGCCGCTGCCCTATCAGCAGCTGCTGCTGTTTACCACCATGAACCCGGAGCCTGCCCACCCCTACGGCGTCAGTATGTTCCGGGGTATGCCCTTTCTCGCGGATATCCTGCTGAAAATCTACAACACCATCGGCACCAACTGGGAACGGGCGGGGAACATCCGCTACAGCGTCATCTGCAAGGGAGACGAGAACCTTGACCCGGTGACAGCACAGGAGCGGGGAAAGACTGTGGCCACAGAGTGGAGCCGGGCCATGGAGGACAACAAAAACGGTACGGTGCGGGATTTCGTGGCTGTGGGGGACGTAGAGATCAAGGTCATCGGCGGGGAAGCCCCGATTCTGGACTCTGAGGTGCCTGTGCGGCAGATTCTGGAACAGCTGGTGGCGAAAACCGGCCTGCCCCCGTTTTTGCTGGGCTTAAGCTGGAGCACCACCGAACGCATGAGCACCCAGCAGGCGGATCTGCTGACATCGGAGCTGTGGGCGCTGCGGCGGACGGTGGAGCCGGCTGTGCGGAAAATCTGTCAGACCTACCTTGCCCTGGAAGGACTGGACAACAGGGTGGTGATCGACTGGGACGACATCAGCCTGCAGGACATTACCCAGGAGGCACAGGCGGAGCTTTACCGGGCCCAGGCGGAAAAATACCGGGCGGAAGCGGCGGCTGAAATGCAAAATTCGGAACGGAGGGATTGATATGGAAATCAACAAGGCGGCGGAGGCTGTGAGCAGCGGGGCGCCAACCGCGGTGCAGCTGGAGGCCATCAACCATCTGGCTAAGGCACAGCTCACGGCGGAGCAGGTGTATGTGTTCTCCCTGCGGCTGTGCGACAATCAGGTGGATCGGGACTTTGAACGCTTCGACGAGGGCGCGCTGCCCGGTCTTGCCAGGCTGTTTCTCGGCAAGACCGGAATCGTGGACCACAAGTGGAGCAGCGACAAGCAGGTGGCGCGGATTTTCGAGACCCAGGTGGTGAAGGAAAAGGGCGTGTCGTTTATCAAGGCCTGGGCGTACATCCGCCGGGGCGGGGCCAATGACGAGATCATCGCCGACATCGAGGCGGGAATCAAAAAAGAGGTGTCCGTCGGCTGCGCCATGGGGCGGGCGGTCTGCTCCGTCTGCGGCAGCGAATACGGCACCTGCGCTCATCAAAAGGGCGAAAGCTACGATGGGCAGGTCTGCTGCTCCATTTTGCAGGAACCCATGGACGCGTTTGAATTCTCCTTCGTGGCGGTGCCTGCCCAGCGGGAGGCCGGGGTGCTGAAGAGCTTGGGAGGGAAGCAGCCGAAGCTCAAGGAGCTTGCCGACGAATTCGGCGCTCAGGCGGAATACCGGGCGCTGTATCAGCAGGCGGAGCTGGGGAAGCGGTACTGCAAGGAGCTGGAGGACAGCATCGTTCGGCTGGGGCTGGCGCTGGAGCTGGGGGTGGAAGCGCCGGTTCTGCGCAGTATTGCGAAAACTGCGCCCACGGAGGATCTGCTGAAGCTGAAGGCGGCGCTGGAGGAGCGGCTGGCGGAAAGTATGCCGGTTACGACCCAGCTGAGCGGCGGAAGAGGGAAAGAAGAAGCGGTGGAAAGCGGGTTTCTAATTTAGGCGGAAATGCAAAATGCAGGAGTCCGCTGCGCGGACAGATTCAATAGACTTCGCATTTGCAGAGGAAATGCACCAATTTAGCATTTTGCATTCAGCATTCTACATTTTTCACGTCGGTTTTTCGGCATAAGCCGGTGACCATATATTTACTTAGGAGGATACGAAAAATGGGTTATGACAATCTGAAACTGGAAAAGGGCATGTACCGGCAGGAGGGGATGAGCTTCACCCAGGTGCTGGAATCTCTCGACCCCAGCGAGAATTACCGGGGCACCGCTCTGGAGGGCACCGATGCCTTTCAGCGGCAGCTGAAGCGCTTCGGTATCCGGGCCAAGGGGGCGGGTTCCTCTCCCGTGGAGAAGTTTTTCCGCACCATGGATTCCGCTGTGCTGTTCCCGGAGTACATTGCCCGCACCGTCCGGCAGGGTATGGAGGAAAATGATATTCTGCCTGCCATTACCGCCACTACCACCGTCATCGACGCCATGGACTACCGCTCCATTTACTCCAACCCCACCGACGCGGACAAGGAACTGAAGGACGTGGAGGAGGGCGCGGCCATTCCCGAGACCGAGGTCAAGACCAAGGAGCATCTGGTGAGCCTGACCAAGCGGGGCAGAATGCTGGTTGCCTCCTACGAGGCCATCCGCTTCCAGAAGCTGGACCTGTTCGGCGTGATGCTGCGGCAGATTGGCGCCCACATTCAGAAGCAGCAGGTCGCCGATGCGGTGAAGGTGCTGACCTCCGGCGACGGCAATGACAACGCCGCCGTGCAGTACACCGTGGGCACCAGCCCCATTTCCGGCACCAAGGGCACGCTGACCTACGATCAGCTGGTGGAATTCTGGGGCCAGTTCGATCCCTACACCATGAACACCATCCTCTGCTCCACCGCCACCATGACCAAGCTGCTGAAGATTCCCGAGCTGCAGAACCCTCTCACCGGCCTGAATTTCCAGGGCACCGGCAAGCTGGGCACCCCTCTGGGCGCCCAGCTGCACCGCACCTCCGCCGTATCCGACGGCGTGATCATCGGCCTGGACAACCGCTACGCTCTGGAGCTGGTGCGGGCCGGAGACGTGCTGGTGGAGTATGACAAGCTCATCGACCGGCAGCTGGAGCGGGCGGCCATTACCTCCATCTCCGGCTTCGGCAAAATCTGCGACGGCGCGGCCTGCGTGCTGAACGTATGACCCTGACGGAGCAGGTGTTTGCCCAGGCGGCGCTGCTGGCGGGGGAGCTGGACGGGCATCAGACGGAAATGCTGAAAATGCTCTGCGCCGCCTGCGCATCCTCCCTGGCGGCCCGGCTGCGGGAGGGACTGACCCCCGAGGACTGCAAGGCGGATTTTATAGCGGCGGCCAGCCTGTTTGCCCTGGCCAGCCTGAACGGGGTGGACGATGTCAGCCAGATTTCGGAATTTCAGGCGGGAGATCTGACGGTGAAGCGGAACGAAATTAACCGGGACGCGGCGTCCCGGTGCCTGCAGCGTCAGGCGGAGCTGATGATTGCGCCCTACATCCGGGACGGCTTTACCTTCCGGGGGGTCTGATATGCGTGTGATGGTGGAAAAAATCCTGGCGCAGTACGGTACGGACATGGTGGTAACCGGCAGCGCCGGCAGTAAAACCGTCCGGGGCTTTTTCCGGGCGGTAAACTCCAAAAGCTGGCAGAGTATGGAAAGCGAGGCGACGCTCCTGGGAGAAATCTCCCGGGGGCAGTACGCCTACATCGGCCCCATGAGCGCCGGGGTGCGGGAGGGCGACACTCTGACGCTGGGGGACAGGACGTACCTGTTTCGCCGGGTGGAGCCCTATTACTACCGGAATCAGGCAGTGTACCAGTGGGGGCTGTGCGTTGAGAAGGGTGTGAACGATACATGGGGATCTCAATCCTAGAGCTGGTGCTCCGGCGGCTGCGGGAGGCAAACTTCACGGCGGACATTGCCTATCCCGGTCAGAAGTACCCGAAGGTGGACAAAACCGTGGCGGCCGTCCACATCCAGAAGGTGGACAGAGCCAACATGACGGTGACGGTGGAGGTGAACATCATCTGCCCCGCCTCCATGGGCGGCACCACCTGCGAGCTGGAGGCCCTGCGGGCCACTGAGATTTTGCGGTGGTCCCGGGCGGTGTGCGTTCAGAACGGGTGCACCTATGACGGCGTGGCTCAGGTGTACGTGGTGGCGGTGCTGGCGACCTTCACCTGCGTCACGGAAGCGGATAAGTGCAGCCTGGGGCCGGGGTTCTACGCATACATCAACGGCCTGATGCAGCCCAACGCCGTGGCCGTTTCCGCGGAGGAAGATACCGGGTTCCGGGCGGAGTATGTCACGGGGGAGTCCGCGCCGGCGGGTATCAGCCAGGGGCAGACGCTGTGGCACATTCAGCTGGAGGAGCTGCTGCCTGCCGGAACGGCCGAGACGGCGGACCCGCCCGGGGCGTTTGAGCTGAAAATCGTGACGGATGTGAAAACCGAGGTGTTCTACCACTGCCGGTGGACATCCGTCAAGCGGGAATTCTCCCGGGAGGGACTGCGCAAGACCCGCCGGGGAATCGCCATGCTGCGGGAGGAAAAGGAAGACGATGGATAAGCTGAGCTACAAAACCTTTGTATGGCCCCAGAATCCCACGGTCTACAAGGAAGAGTACCTGCGGGAGCCTCAGTACTACAAGGCGGACGACGGGGAATACTACTTTGACGGCATGGGGGATAAGAAGCTGACCATTTCCGGCAGCGGGGTCTTCTTCGGCGACGACGCCTTTACGGAGTTCAAAAAGCTGTCGACACTCTTTAACGAGATGACCCCAGGCAACCTGGAGCATCCCGTCTGGGGAATTCGCTATTGCTACTTTACGGGGCTGGAAATGACCCAGGAACCGAAGGACAATTATGTCAGCTACAAGTTCACCTTCACCGGGGCGCTGACCAACGGAGAAGTACCGAGGTAATTCATACTGATATTCAATAGAAAACTGTTATTTGGAACAAATTGAAGTTTTCTATATGAAGATCATAATGAGACGGTTTTCTATGGAACCTCTGAACAATTCGGTTTCGGCTTTCGCAGCGAATCTTTTGCCCCAGGCGTGCAGTTCTAAAAATGGGAAATACATCCAGTATTCCCGCATTTTCAGAACTTTCGCCTGTGCCAAAATCTTCTGCTGCCAGCGCTCACCTCATTATTCAGAGCTTCCCTATGATTTTCTATTCCGAAAATCATAGAAACGACAACGCCACCCCATGCGCATTCCCGGGCATTGGAAAGTGCTGCCGTGCAGGAGCGTTAGACGATTCTCCTTCTGCCGTTTGTCAGGATTCCAAAACAAAAGCCCTCGCAGCTCGTCTGCGAGGGCTTTTTTGTGGTGTTATTCCAGCTCGAACGCGCCGGTGTAGAGCTGGTAGTAGGTGCCCTTCTGGGCAATCAGGTCGTCGTGGGTGCCCCGCTCGATGATGCGGCCGTGATCCAGCACCATGATGCAGTCGGAGTTCATGACCGTGCTCAGGCGGTGGGCAATGACGAAGGTGGTTCTTCCCTTCATCAGCGCGTCCATACCGGCCTGCACCAGTCTTTCCGTCCGGGTGTCGATGGAGGAGGTGGCCTCGTCCAGAATCATCACAGGGGGATCGGCCACCGCCGCCCGGGCAATGGCAATCAGCTGCCGCTGTCCCTGGGACAGGCTGGCGCCGTTGTTTGTGAGCATGGTGTTATAGCCGCCGGGCAGACGGGTGATGAAGTCGTCGGCGTTTGCCAGCTTCGCCGCGTGGATGCACTCCTCGTCGGTGGCGTCCAGCTTGCCGTAGC
>CAMAKJ010000110.1 GCA_945836055.1 uncultured Clostridia bacterium
GTGGTGGGCAGCTGATAGATCAGGCGGCCAATGCCCAGGTTCTCATAGTTGATGATGCTCTTCTCGGTATCGAAGACCTTGCCCACGTCAATGGCGGTCTGGGCTTCCTTATAGGAATCCGCCAGCTCCCGCAGATGGTCGGTCACGGTGCCGATGCCGATAACGGTCTTGATGCGCAACTCGTTTTTCAGGGTGTCCTCCATCGCGAGGGCAATCTTCTCCAGCTCCTCGGGGGTGGTGCCGCCGGCAATCTGCTTGACCACGGCAATGTCGGTTTCGTTGATGGACAGGACAAAGTCCTGCATTTTGTCCGGGAACATGCCGGCCACCACGTCCACGGTGGACACATCGCTGTGGCCCACCTGGCGGATAAGGAACACCGCCCGGGGCGCGTCGGTAGCGAAGTGCAGCTCCTTGGCCCGGATGTAAATATCGCCGGGGAGAATGTTGTCCATGATGATATTCTTCACGAAGGTGCCCCGGTCGTGCTTCTCTTCGTAGAAGGTCTTGGCGTCGTTCAGGGCGATGTACGCCATCTGGCAGAAGCTCCTGGCGGTTTCGTCGTCGCCGGAGCAGAACACGGCGTACTCAAAGGCGTTGGAGCTGCCAACGATGGCCTTGAAGCTCTTCTGGGCGAAGGTAACCACGCCCTCAGGGGCGCTGCCCACCTTCAGGGCGGCATCCGCCCACCGCTCTCCCAGAATGGACATGTCGGTGCAGGAAACCACGCAGCCCTCCGTATCGATGACACCGAAGGTACGCTCAGAAATATCTCGCAGCTGGAGGATTACGCTCTGAAAAACACTGTTGGACATATCTTTAAGTCACTCCTTAGTGGGGCGCTCCGAAGGCGGTCTTTTCCCGGAAGCGCCTAGTATCTTGCATAAATGCGCATTTCACAAAAACGTACTGTTATTATACACAGCTTTTGCGCACATTGCAAGTACCTTTTGACATTTTACTGCAAAATATATGACGTTTTTTAGGTAATATACCAAGGCTTTTTTCCGGACAATTGGTTTTGCACCGTTTTTTACCAGCAAAATGACCGCATTTCTACACAGAGCGCTCCAGCAGCTCCGTCTCCTCCGCCGTCAGCGCCCGCGCCTGGCCTCTTGGCAGGCCTCCCAGGGTCAGCGTGCCCTCCTGCTGCCGCTCAAGGTACGTTACGGTCATCCCCCGGGATGCCATCATCCGGCGCACCTGGTGGTACTTTCCTTCCCGGACGGTGATCCGGCTCTCTCCCGCTCCAAGCGGCTCCAACTGTGCCGGCAGGCACACTGTCCCGTCCCGAAGGGTCAGGCCGGCGGCAAAGGCGGTCACATCTTCGGAATTTGCCTGGCCCTCATGGCGGGCGTAATATACCTTCGGCACTTCCTTTTTGGGCGAAATCAACCGGTGGAGAAGATCGCCGTCGTTGGTGAACAGCAGCAGCCCCTCGGTTGCCTTGTCCAGCCGCCCCACAGGCTTTAAGTCCAGGTACCGCCATTGACTTGGAAGCAGCTCCATGACGGTTCTTTCCGAAGCGTCCTCCGTGGCGGTGACAAAGCCCGCCGGTTTGTTCAGCATGACCACCATCCGTCGCTTTCCGCCAAGGGTCTCCCCGTCCAGGGTGACGATGCACTGTGCCGGGTCAATTTTCCGGGAGCCGTCGGTTTCCGGCTTTCCGTCCACGGTGACCCGCCCGGCTTTCAGAATGGCCTTTACCTGGCTGCGGGTACCCGCTCCGCTGCCGCACAGGAATTTGTCCAGACGTTCCATAGTTCCTCCGTTCTACGCCCCGGCCGGGGCACATAGGCTGTACCACCGAATTTTTACCGGGAGGGATTATTTATGATGGTTATGACCGCGAAGGTCAATCTGAAAAAGGTGATGATCGCCCTGGCCGCCGTGGCCGCGCTAATTGTGGCGCTGATTCTGCTGCTGGGCGGAGTCGGGGATTCCGCCGAAACAGCCGCGCCTGCCGCGTCCAGCAACGACGGGCGGGTGAAATTTCTGACGGATTTCGGCTGGGAGGTGACTACGTCCCCCACGGAATCCAGCCAGGTGAAAATTCCGGAAACCACCAGCAAGGTGTTCGACCGGTACAACGCGCTGCAGAAAAGCCAGGGCTACGACCTGACCGAATTCGCCGGGAAAAAGGTCATGCGCTACGTCTACAAAATCAACAACTACCCCGGCGCCACGGAGCCGGTATACGCGACGCTGCTGGTCTATAAGAACCAGATCATCGGCGGCGACGTGACGGATACCGCCGCCAAGGGCAAAATCCAGGGCTTCAAGATGCCGCAGGCACCGACCACGACCACCGAAACCACACAAGCCGCGACGGAGACGACGCAATAAGGAAAGGAAAATTGCAGCTGATCTGGCACGCGCCATAATTCTGAATGTTAAATGCTGAATGCTGAATTGAGGTATCTCCTTCGGAAATGATTTCAAATTTTGTCCGCAAAGCGGACTCCTTCATTCAGCATTTTGCATTCTGCATTCTGCATTTCCTCCGCCGAATTCTAATTTATCTTACCACACATTTCCACTCTTGACAAGCGCCGCGTCCCGTGGTACTGTGTAGGGGAACTGAACAGTATCTTCAGGGCGGGGCGCAATTCCCCACCGGCGGTATAGTCCGCGAGCGCAGATGCGTTGAACCGGTGCAACTCCGGTACCGACAGTATAGTCTGGATGGAAGAAGATACGCATGTATTTGCGTTTTTTCGCGCCCTGAGTGTTTCCACTCGGGGCGTATTTTCATGCTGAGGTGACAAAAAGATGACAAACCTTTGGACACAAATTCTGGACAATCTGGCCTTTGTGGGGGTCAGCCTGGCCATCGTCGTGGGGATTGCCCTGCTGGCCCGGCTGGAGGAGCATTTCCTCCCGGAAAAGCGGAAGGTCTCCCCTGCCCGGCGGGTCAGCATCATCGGCATCAGCGCCGCCATTGCCACGGTGCTCCATGTGCTGGATTTCCCCCTGGTGTTCCTGGCGCCGGAATTTTACAAGCTGGACTTTTCCGAGCTGCCGGTGCTGCTGTGCGGCTTCTACTTAGGACCCAGCGCCACCGTGGTCTGCGAGGGCGTGAAAATCCTGCTGAAGCTTCTGCTGAAGGGAACCTCCACCGCCTTTGTGGGGGACCTGGCGAATTTCGTGGTAGGCTGCTCCCTGGTACTGCCCGCTACCGTGTTCTATCACCACCATAAGAGCAAGCACAGCGCCGTGATTGGCCTCGCCATCGGCACGCTGTGCATGACCGTGTTTGGCAGTGCCTTCAACGCCGTCTACCTGCTGCCCAAGTTCGCGGAGCTGTACGGGATTCCCCTGGACACCATCATCGCCATGGGCACCGCCATCCGGGGCGGCGTCAACAGCGTCTCCACCTTTGTCATGCTGTGCGTCGCGCCGCTGAACCTGGTGAAGGGCACCGTGGTTTCCATCCTGACCATGCTCCTTTACAAGCGGGTAGCGCGGCCGCTGTTTGGTCTGCACTCCTGAATCATTCAGCAGTCTGCCAGAGCGTCCCGTGACGCTCTGGCAGTTTTTTGTTGAAAAACACAACATTTTGTCTCCTTGACCCGGTCAACATTCTTGACAGCTCCGGACCGTATCATTATACTGTATCTCAGATACTATGGAAGCTCTGAACAAATCGGCAACCGCAGACGATTTGTTCAGAGGCTCCCTATAAAACAGTAAAGGAGAGATTCACCAATGGACGCCAAATATGAAGCCCTGTTTACCCCCTGGAAGGTGGGCAATGTGGAAATCAAAAACCGGATCGTCCTGTGCCCCATGGGCGGCACCTCCCTGTTCGGCTGGATGGAGCTGACCGGCTGCCACTTTGACAAGGAAGCCGCAGCCTTCTTCCTGGAGCGGGCAAAAAACAACGTTGGTCTGATTATCCCCGGCATTGCGCCCCTGCGGGATACCATCTGGGGCCGCTGGCTGTGGCAGAACGAGAAGATGTTTGACGAGCTGAGAGACTACATGGTGGAGATTCACAAGACCGGCGCCAAGCTCTTCATCCAGCTCACCGCCGGCATGGGCCGCAGCTGGGCCATCACCGACGACATCGCCAAGCTCTACAAGAATAAGGCGCTGCGCACCCTTTCCAAGCCGGTGCTGGACGCGGGCTACCAACTGGCCAGCCCCTCCGAGCTGCCCGCCCGGTGGGACCCCAGCATCACCACCCCGGCGCTGACTGTGGAGCAGATTCATGAGATCATCGACGCCTTCGCCAAGACCGCCAAGCTGTGCAGGGACGCGGGAGTGGACGGCGTGGAGATCCACGCGGTGCACGAGGGCTACCTTCTGGATCAGTTCACCATGGACTGGACGAACAAGCGCACCGACGAGTACGGCGGCAGCTTTGAAAACCGATACCGCCTGCCGGTGGAGATCGTCAAGGCCATCAAGAAAAGCTGCGGCGAGGACTTCCCCGTGTCCCTGCGCTACAGCGTAGAGTCCAAGGTCAAGGATTTCTGCTCCGGCGCGGTGCCCGGTGAGGACTATGTGGAAGTCGGGCGGAATATGGCGGAATCCGAGAAGGCCGCCAAATACCTCCAGGACGCGGGCTACGACATGCTCAACGCCGACAACGGCACCTACGATTCCTGGTACTGGTCCCATCCGCCCATGTACATGCCCCAGAACTGCAATCTGGAGGACGTTGCCCACATCAAGCAGTTCGTGGACATCCCGGTGGTCTGCGCCGGCCGGATGGAGCCGGAGGTGGGCGCCAAGGCCGTGGCTGAGGGCCGCATTGACGGCGTGGGCGTCGCCCGGCAGTTCCTGGCCGACGGCCAGTGGGTCACGAAGCTGATTGAGGATCGCCTGGAGGACATCCGTCCCTGCATCTGCTGCCACAACGGCTGCTTCAACTTCTGCAGCTACAAGGGCCACGCCAACGATCAGGACTTCTCCGACACCATGGGACTTGCCCGGTGCGCCCTGAACCCCGAGACCATGCAGTCCAAGAAGTACCGCATCAAGCCCGCCCGGAAGGCAAAGAACATTGCCGTCATCGGCGGCGGCATCGGCGGTATGGAGTCCGCGCTGGTACTGGCCAAGCGGGGGCACAAGGTCACCCTGTACGAAAAGTCCGGCGAGCTGGGCGGCGTGTTCATCGCGGCGGCGGCTCCCTCCTTCAAGGAGAAGGACCGCGCTCTCATCGCCTGGTACAAGCGGGAAATTGCCAAGTACCCCATTGAGGTCAAACTCAACGCCGAGGTAAAGGATCTGTCCGGCGTCCAGGCCGACGAGGTCATCATCGCCACCGGCGCAACCCCCAACCGCATCCCCGTCCCCGGCGCGGAAAAGGGCATCCAGGCCATTGATTTCCTGCTGGGCAGGCAGGAGGTGGGGGAAAACGTCACCATCATCGGCGGCGGCCTGACGGGCTGCGAAATCGCCTACGACCTGTACCTCCACGGCAAAAAGCCCACCATCGTGGAAATGAAGGACGATCTCATCGCCGTAAAGGGCGTGTGCCTGGCCAACTCCAGCTATCTCCGGGACTTCTTCAAGGCCAACAAGGTTCCCGTCCACCTGGAAACCAGCCTGAAGGAAATCCAGGACGATGGCGTTCTGGTGAAGGACAAAAACGGCATGGAATACAAAATCCCGGCGGATTCCGTGATTCTCTCCGTGGGCTACAAGCCCAATCCCCTTGCCCAAAAGGACAAACACATTCACATCGTGGGCGACGCCAGCCACGTGGGCAATCTGCGCACCGTCATCTGGCAGGCCTGGGATGTGTGCATGAAGCTGTAACGCTTCGGAAAGACTAACTATTATAAGTCAAGCCCCAATCTGAGGACAATGTAGAAAAAGTT
>CAMAKJ010000111.1 GCA_945836055.1 uncultured Clostridia bacterium
TGTACGCCGCCCCCGGCAGCGTGGTCTGCGACACCCACTGCATCCGCATCTGCGGACGGCTGGGTTTAAGCACGGGCAAGGAGCCGGAAAAGGTGGAGCAGCAGCTTCGCAAAATTCTGCCCCCGGAGGAAAGCTCAGATTTCTGCCACCGCATCGTCCTCTTCGGTCGGGACTGCTGCACCGCCCGGAACCCCAAATGCGGCGAGTGCCCCCTGACCATGTACTGCAAGGAGTTCAATCCCTGATATGATGAAAGCACCGGAAAGCAGCCGCCTGACCCTGCGAAAGGTCAGCCCACCCGATCTGGACGCAGTCCGGGAATACCGGGCAGAATTTCTTACCAGCGGTGACAGCATGGACGGCTGCTCCAATCTTCGCAGATTTGAGGATATGAACCAATGGTATGACTGGATTTGCAGGGCGGAACGCCCCGAAACCTGCCCGCCCCATTGGGTTCCCGATACCCAGTATTTGGGCGTCCGCAAAAGTGACGGCAGAATCGTCGGTATGTTGGACATCCGCCATGAACTGAACGATGCCTGCCTGCAGTTTTTTGGCAATATCGGCTACAGCGTCCGTCCCTCCGAGAGACGAAAGGGCTATGCCGCTGAGCAGCTGTCCCTCGCCATGGAAATCTGCCGGGAAATGGGAATGGACAGAATTCTCGTCACCTGCTATCGGGACAACCCCGCCTCCGCAAAGACGATTCTCCGCAACGGCGGCTGCCTGGAAAACGAGGTCACGGACGGGCGCAGCGGAAGGATTTTGCAGCGATATTGGATTGTCCTGTAACGAAAATCATACATCCCCCCTTGTCCGCATAGGCTGTGGACAAGGGGGGATTGCTTTGCCCAGAAAGCTGCCGATCTTTTATTCCGCCCTGCTGCTCACCGGGGTCAACCTGCTGCTGCGGCTGGTGGGAACTTCCTTTCAGGTGTACATCTCCGGGCGGATCGGCGCCGCCGGGGTGGGGCTGCTTCAGCTGACCATGTCCGTGGGGAACCTCGCCATGGTGGCGGGAATAGCCGGTGTGCGCACCGCCGCCATGTATCTGACCGCCGAGGAACTGGGGCGGAAGCGCCCCGGGAACGTGACCTGGGTGCTTTCCGGCTGTTTTTTGTACAGCATTCTCTGCAGCGCCGCCGTGTCCGCGGTTCTTTTTTTCTTTGCGCCGGCGCTGGCGGAGCGCTGGATCGGGGATGTCCGGACGGTGGACTCTCTGCGGCTGTTTGCCGCGTTTCTGCCCGTCACCTGTTTGTGCGGGGTCATGACCGGGTATTTCACCGCCGCCAACCGCATCGGAACCCTGGCGGCGGTGGAGGTAGCGGAGCAGCTGGCCTCCATGGCGGTGACCATGGCTGCGCTGTCGCTCTGGGCGGGAGACGATCCGGGGCGGGCATGCCAGAGTGTGGTGCTGGGCGGCTGTTTCGGCGGCTGCCTGACCTTGGTATGCCTCACGGCGCTGCGTCTGCGGGAGCGGGTAAAGCCGGGGCCGAGAATCCCCATCCGCAGCCGGCTTTTACAGGCCGCCGTCCCGCTGGCACTGGCAGACGTTCTGAAGTCCGGCATCAGCACCACGGAAAACTTGATGGTGCCCAAGCGGCTGGCGCTGAACGCCCTGGTTGACAATCCGCTGGCTGCCTTCGGTGTCGTCAGCGGCATGGTGTTTCCCGTGCTCATGTTCCCCGCCTGCATTCTGTATGGCCTGGCGGAGCTGCTGATTCCGGAGCTGGCCCGGTGCGACGCGGCGGGCAGCAAACGCCGGATTTCCTATCTGGTGCGGCGGAGCCTGCGGGTTGCCATGCTCTACGGTCTTTTCTTCAGCGGTCTGGAATTTCTGCTGGCACAGCCGCTGTGCGCAGCTCTCTACGGCAATGCCGAAGCCGGGCGTTGGCTGCGGCTGTACGCCCTCCTGATCCCCATGCTCTACTGTGACGCCATCACCGACGCCATGACCAAGGGTCTGGGGCAGCAGAAGGTCTGCGTCCGTTACAACATTCTCACCAACGCCATGGACGTGGCGTTTCTCTATTTGCTGCTGCCGAGATTCGGGATGGAGGGCTATTTTTTCAGCTTTTTCATCACCCATCTGGTGAATTTCATTCTCAGTCTGCGAAGGCTATTAAAAATCACCGGGGAAGCGATTCCCTTTTCCGTCCCGGCACTGTCCGCCGCTGCCGCCCTCGCCGCCATTTGGGGCGTTTCCCTGCTGACCGCCCCGGCAGCCCGGGCGCTATTATACCCGGTTTTGCTGGGGTGCCTGCTGTATCTGTTCCGGGTTGTGCAGGCGGAGGACATCCGGTGGATGCGGGGTCTGCTTCGCAGAAAAAAAGCGGAAAGCTGAGTTCCGGCTTTCCGCTTTTCGATTATCAGAGTGCCTTCAGCACTTCCAGCAAAAACCGCCAGGTGCGCTCCGTGGAGGCGATGTCCAGCTTTTCCCGGCTGGTGTGGATGTCGTGCATCTGGGGGCCGATGGAAACGCAGTCCAGGCCCGGGAGCTTCTCTCCCAGCAGGCCGCATTCCAGCCCCGCGTGGATGGCCAGCACCTCCGGCTCTTTGCCGAACATCTCCCGGTAAATCCGTACCATGGTATCCCGAAGGACGGAATCCTTCTTATACTCCCAAGCCGGGTACTCCCCTGCCTGTGTGTAAGTGCCCTCATAGAACTCCGCCAGGGTTTTCAGCTCGTTCAGAAGTTCTTCCTTTTCACTGTTGACGGAGCTTCTGACGGAGAAGGTGACGTTGAACCGCTCGCCCAGCTTGGCAACGCCCAGATTCAGACTGGTCTGCACCAGCCCCTCCATGTCCCCGCTCATGGCCTGAACCCCGTTGGGGACGGCGCAGAGAAGGCCGATGACCTTGGCGGTGGCCTGGGTGGACAGGCCGTTGCCCCCCAGAGCGTCCACATCAAAGGCCTGAATGGTGGCGTCCGGCTCGTCGTAGGTCTCCCGGATTTCCGCCTGGAGCTCCTCGGCAATGGTGTTGATCCGCTCCGGCTGGATGCCCATGGCTACCAGAGTCGCCTGGCAGGAACGGGGAATGGCGTTGTCCTTGGTGCCGCCGGTGAGGGAGGTCAGGCACAGGGGCATGAGCTTCTGAATCCGGTTCATGAATTCACCCATGACCTTGTTGGCGTTGGCACGGTTCTTGTGGATTTCCGCGCCGGAATGGCCGCCCCCGAGGCGGTCCACGCTGAGCCGGATGCAGGGGCCGTATACCGCCTTCCGGTCTGCCGGCAGGCTGATGGTCGCCGTGGCTCCGCCTGCGCAGGACACGGTAAAGACGCCCTCGTCCTCGGAATCCAGGTTAATCATGGTTCTTCCCTTCAAAGCGGACAGGTCGATGGCGTCCGCACCCAGCATTCCGATTTCCTCGTCCACCGTGATGATGACTTCCAGGGGCGGATGTGGAATGGTGTCGTCCGCCAGCAGCGCCAGGGCGTAGGCCACCGCAATGCCGTCGTCACCGCCAAGGGTCGTACCCCTGGCAAAGACATATTTGTCGTCGTGGCACAGCTCCAGGCCCTGTATCTCCATATCGATGGGGCAGTCCGCGTCCTTTTCGCACACCATATCCATGTGTCCCTGCAAAATCACGGGGGCGTGATTCTCCATGCCGCAGGTGCCAGGGCCGAACAGAATCACATTATTCTGCTCATCCTGCTGATACCCAAGGCCGTGCTCCTTCGCAAAGGCCACCAGGTAGTCGGAAATCTGCTTGGTATTCCGGGAGCCGTGGGGAATGGCGCAGATCGCTTCAAAATAATCAAAGACAGAGGCAGGCTCCAAACCTGCCAGCTTTTTGGATTCCATATCACATACTCCTTTTCATTGTATGATCTTATCTCTCAGAGCGCTGTCGGAGGGTTGGTCAATCCCTCCAGCGCATCTCTATTCTACCACAGCCATATGGAAAAATCTATCGCAAACTCTCACAGAAAAAGCCAAAGACTACGGCCATTTCCGTAGTCTTTGCACATTATTTGTTTTTTAAGAGGAAATCCTTCAGTTTTTCCAGGTCGGTATTCAGGATCATTTCGTCGCTGACGCCAAGCTCCTCCAGCAGCTGCCGGGCCAGGGTAAAGTCGCCCACCGCGCCGGGGTCGTGGGCGTCGGTATTGACAATCAGCGGTACGCCCATTTCCATGCACAGCGGCACCATCCGGCGGTAATTGGCCACGCAGCCGGGCCGCGACCATTGCTTTCGCAGGGAGCTGTTGTTTACCTCCAGGGCCACGCCGTTGGCCTTGGCCCCTGCCACAAGGGCGGGATAATCCAGAGGATTGGCGTCCGAATCCGGGTGGGAAATGAACTTCACCTTCGGGTTTTCCATACACCGGATCACGTTATCCGTGTTCCCCACGATCCCGGCGTCCTCATAACACGTCCCGTGAATGCCCGCAATGGCGTAGTCCAGGCAGTTCAGGTGCCGCTGATCCAGGGTCAGCTCTCCCCCGTTCAGGATGTTCACCTCGCTGCCGTAGAGCATCTCCACGCCGGAAAGCAGCCGGGGCGCGTCGCAGATGTTCCGGAAATAAATGGGGTCCACCGTTCCCGGAACGCCGGGCGCGTGCTCCGTCACGCCAATGAGCTTCAATCCCCGCTGCGCCGCCTCCGCCGCCAGCTCCCGAATGGTGCCGAAGGCGTGACCGCTGAGCAGAGAGTGCATATGCACATCCGCAACAAAGGGTTTCATATCCATCATCCTTTCCAATTCCGTGTAAAAAGGCCACGGAAACCATCCGTGGCCTTTCGTTTCTTCGGATTACACCAGGCTCAGCGCCAGAGTCAGCAGAACCCAGGCAGCGGCAATCCACTTGGTGGACACGGCCAGCGCATGATCCAGGCCGCCCTTCTTGTTCTTGCTCAGATAAGACTCGGAAGTGCCGGTGATCGTGCTGGACAGGCCAGCTTCCTTACCGGACTGCAGCAGTACAACCACAATCAGCGCAACGCTGCAAAGCGTCTCCAAAACAATGAGAATCGTCTCCAAAACACCCATGACAATAACCTCCCTCCGCCAAATTCGCGGACAGCGAATGGTAAATGGCTCGTCAGAACCACGAACCTCACAGTAACTTGCGTATTATAGCATATACATCGCAAAATATCAAGGGGAAATCCGGAAAAAATCTTATTTCTGCACCCAGGTATTCGTCGCCAGGCAGTTGAGATAGCTCTCAATGAAGGGGTCCAGCGCGCCGTCCATGACCGCGTTGACGTTGGACGTCTCGCAGCCGGTGCGGGTGTCCTTCACCAGGGTGTAGGGCATGAACACATAGTTGCGGATCTGGCTGCCCCACTCGATCTTCTGCTGCACGCCCTTGATGTCGGAAATCTTATCCAGGTGCTCCCGCTCCTTGATCTCCACCAGCTTGCTTCGCAGCATCCGCAGACAGGTCTCCTTGTTCTGGAATTGGCTCCGCTCGGTCTGACAGGAGACCACGATGCCCGTGGCCTTGTGAATCAGCCGGACGGCGGAGGAGGTCTTGTTGATGTGCTGTCCGCCGGCGCCGGAGGAACGATAAACCTGCATTTCGTAGTCCTCGGGGCGGATCTCTACATCCTTGCTGTCATCCTCGATTTCGGGGATGACCTCAATGGCGGCAAAGGAGGTCTGACGGCGGGCGTTGGCGTCAAAGGGGGATACCCGCACCAGACGGTGAACACCGTTCTCTCCCTTCAGGAAGCCATAGGCGTTCTCGCCCTCGATGACGATGTCCGCGCTCTTCAGTCCCGCCTCGTCGCCTTCCAGGTAGTCCATGATCTTGTAGGTAAAGCCGTGGCGCTCCGCCCAGCGGGTGTACATCCGGTAGAGCATCTGGCACCAGT
>CAMAKJ010000112.1 GCA_945836055.1 uncultured Clostridia bacterium
TATGAAACTATCCCTGGTCGTACCCTGCTACAATGAGGCGGACAACGTCGCCGCCTTTCAGGAAGCCGTGATAGCCGCCTTTGACGGCTGCGGCTATGATTACGAAATCGTCTTTATCGACGACGGCAGCAAGGACGCCACCCTTCACAACCTGAAAAAGCTCTACGCCGCCCAGCGCTGCCCGGTGAAGGTGATTTCCTTCTCCCGGAATTTCGGCAAGGAAGCCGGCATCTACGCCGGTCTGGAGCACGCCTCGGGAGAATACATCTCCCTCATCGACGCAGATCTGCAGCAGCGCCCGGAAATCGTCCGGGATATGGTGAAAACCCTGGACGAAGAGCCGGAATACGACGTGGTGGCGGCCTACCAGGACCGCCGGGGCGAGGGCAAGGTGCTGTCCTTCTGCAAGCGCTGCTTCTACAGCCTCATCAACAAGCTCTCCAAGGTGACGCTGCAGCCCGATGCCAGCGATTTCCGCACCTTCCGCCGCAGCGTCCGGGACAGCATTCTGGAGCTGACCGAGTACCACCGCTTCTCCAAGGGTATTTTCGCCTGGGTGGGCTACAGCACCAAGTTCATTCCCTACACAGCCTGTGAGCGGGCCTCCGGCACCTCCAAGTGGAACTTCTGGAAGCTGCTGAACTACGCCATCGAGGGTATCATCGGCTTTTCCACAGCGCCGCTGCGGCTGGCCACCTGCCTGGGCGGTGTGACCGGCGTCGCAGCGGTGATCTACGGAATTGTGGTGATTCTGCAAAAGCTGATCTGCGGCATTGACGTGCCCGGCTACGCCACCATCATCGTGCTGATTCTGCTGCTTGGCAGCGTTCAGCTGTTCTGCATCGGCATTATCGGCGAATATGTGGGCAGAACCTTTGAGCAGACCAAGAACCGCCCGGTTTACATTGCAAAGGAAATCCTGAATTACGAGGACAAATAGTTCATTTTCCCGCCGCGAAAACGCGGCGGGATTCCTTTTTCTATACGGAGCTCCCCGCAGGATGGAAATTCGTCCCGCCCCTTGACGGATAGCGGCATATGTGGTAAAATTTATGTGATAAATTCGGAAAAGGAGACCCAATATGACGATTACCAAAGATATTCAGTACATCGGCGTCAACGACCACGACGTGGACCTGTTTGAAGGGCAGTATGTGGTGCCAAATGGTATGTCCTACAACTCCTACGCCATTCTGGACGACAAAATTGCCGTCATGGACACCGTGGATCAGAACTTCACCCACCAGTGGCTGGACAACATCCAGAAAGCCCTGGGCCAGCGCAAGCCTGATTACCTGGTTGTGCAGCACATGGAGCCGGATCACTCCGCCAACATTGCCAATTTCCTGAAGGTCTACCCCGAGGCCACCGTTGTCTCCTCCGCCAAGGCCTTTGTGATGATGGAGCATTTCTTCGGCAATGATTACGCCGACCGCCGGATCGTCGTCGGCGAGGGCGACACCCTCTGCCTCGGCAAGCACACCCTGACCTTCGTCACCGCGCCCATGGTGCACTGGCCTGAGGTCATCGTGACCTATGATTCTTATGACAAGGTGCTCTTCTCCGCCGACGGCTTCGGCAAGTTCGGCGCCCTGGATGTCCAGGAGGACTGGGCCTGCGAGGCGCGGCGGTACTACATCGGCATCGTGGGCAAGTACGGCCCCCAGGTGCAGGCGCTTCTGAAGAAGGCCGCCGGTCTGGACATCGCCGCCATCTGCCCCCTGCATGGCCCCGTGCTCACCGAGAATCTGGGCTACTACCTGAAGCTGTACGATACCTGGTCCTCCTACCGGGTGGAGAGCGAGGGCATCGTCATCGCCTACACCTCCGTCTACGGTCACACAAAAGCCGCTGTGGAGCTGCTGGCCCAGAAGCTGAAGGCCAAGGGCTGCCCCGATGTGGTCGTCCATGACCTGGCCCGCAGCGACATGGCGGAAGCCGTGGAGGACGCTTTCCGCTATGGCAAGCTGGTGCTGGCTACCACGACATATAACGCAGACATCTTCCCCTTCATGAAGGAATTCATTCACCACCTGACCGAGCGGAACTTCCAGGGCCGCACCATCGGCCTGATGGAGAACGGCTCCTGGGCGCCCCTTGCCGCCAAGACCATGCGCAAGATGCTGGAAAGCAGCAAGAATCTGACCTTCACCGACACCACCGTTAAGATTGTCTCCGCCCTGAACGACGAGAGCAAGGCCCAGATCGAGGCCATGGCAGACGAGCTGTGCAAGGATTATCTGGCTCAGCAGGACGCTACCGCCGACAAGAACGACCTCACCGCCCTGTTCAACATCGGTTACGGCCTGTATGTGGTGACCTCCAATGACGGCACCAAGGACAACGGCCTCATCGTTAACACCGTCTCCCAGGTGACCAACACCCCCAACCGGGTTGCCGTCACCATCAACAAGCAGAATTACTCCCACCATGTCATCAAGCAGACCGGCGTAATGAACGTATGCTGCCTGGACACCTCCGCTCCCTTCTCTGTGTTCCAGAACTTCGGCTTCCAGAGCGGCCGCACGGCGGATAAGTTCGCCGGCATCGAGGAGCTGCGCTCCGACAACGGCCTGCGGTTCCTGCCCCGGTACATCAACTCCTTCATGAGCCTGCAGGTGGAGAGCTACGTTGACCTGGGCACCCACGGCATGTTCATCTGCACCGTCACCGAGGCCCGGGTTATCTCCAGCCGGGAGACCATGACCTACACCTACTATCAGAACAACGTCAAGCCCAAGCCTCAGACCGAGGGCAAGAAGGGCTTTGTCTGCAAGGTCTGCGGCTGGGTCTACGAAGGCGACACCCTCCCTGACGACATCGTGTGCCCCCTGTGCAAGCACGGCGCAGCAGACTTTGAGCCCATCAGCTAAGGAATCTCTGAACAATTCGAAAAGGAAGCATGTCCAAACGGGCATGCTTCCTTTTTTCTCCTCAGGACGGGGGTCATTCCCGCCCTTCGTCCATGTATCGCTGAATACACTTCAAAAACGCCGTTCCATACCAGGCCGCCTTGATTTCGCCCACACCGGAGACTTTTTTGAACTGTCCCATGGTAAGGGGCTTCTTTTTGGACATGTCTATCAAAGTGGCATTGGAAAACACCATAAAGGCAGGAATGTTCCCTTTCTTTGCCAGCTCCATCCGCAGCTCCTTCAGCGCGTCCAGAAGCTCCGCGTCCTCCCCTGTCACCTTCTGAACCGCCTGGATGGTTTCCACCTCCTGCGGCTTTTCCACCAGCATGGTTACAGTCTTGCCCCGGTAGAGCACCTCCCCTGCCGCCTGGGTCAGACGCAGGGTCTGGTGCTCCTGCTCCGTCAGCAGATACCCCTCCGCTTCCAGATGGTCGATCATGGCGTGGATGTCGCTGCGGGTCCGGTCTTTGAGAAGGCCGTAGGTGCTGATTTGATCCAGCCCCAGCTCCAGAATCCGCTTGTCCCGGCTGCCCCGCAGGGTTCTGGCTACGGTGGACAGCCCGACATAGTATCCCAGCTTGTCGGAAATCCTCTTGACGCAGGAGAGAATCATCTGCGCCTCCCGGGTGATGTCCACTTGGTCAAATTCACCCTTGCAGCTGCCGCAGTTGCCGCACAGCGCCGGATGCTTTTGACCGAAATACTCCAGAATGTAGCCCCGGAGACAGGATTTCGTCTTGCAGTAGCCGACCATGGCTTCCAGCCGCTTTAAGTCCTGCTGACGCACCGCCTCCCGTTGGACTTCGTCCAGCTCCTCGTTTTCCGAGCCGTTGTTGATTAGAAAACGGGCTGTCTGCACATCCCCGCCGCTGTACAGCAGAATGCAGTCCGCTTCTGCGCCGTCCCGTCCGGCGCGGCCGGCCTCCTGGTAGTAGGCTTCGATGCTTTTCGGCATGTTGTAATGGATGACGAAGCTGACGTTGGATTTGTCGATACCCATCCCGAAGGCGTTGGTAGCCACCATCACCGTCTTCCGGTCGTAGAGGAAATCCTCCTGATTTTCGCTTCGCTCCGCGTCCGGCAGTCCCGCGTGATACCGGGTGGCGGCATAGCCGTGGTCACAGAGCATCTGGCAGACGTTCTCCACCTTTTTCCGGGTGGCGCAGTAGACGATGCCGCTCTTCCGCTTCCGGGCCGCCAGAAGCCGCAGCAGCTCCTGATCCTTGAATTCCGGCTGTACGACCTCAAAGTAGAGATTCGGGCGGTCAAACCCCGTCACAACCCGGAGGGGATCTTTTAGCTCCAGAATCCGCTCCACATCCCGCCGCACTTCTTCCGTAGCGGTGGCCGTAAACGCTCCCACCACCGGGCGGCGGGGCAGTTCCTTCAAAAACTGGACAATCCGAAGGTAGCTGGGGCGGAAATCCTGCCCCCACTGGGAAATGCAGTGGGCCTCGTCCACTGCTACGAAGGAGATGTTCAATTTTTCCGCAACCGATCCGAACCCGGGATAATCCAGCCGTTCCGGCGCGACATAGACAATCTTATACCGACCGGAAAGCAGATTCCGGTAGGCCGCCTGCATCTGTGCCCCGGTCAGAGTGCTGTTGAGAAAGGCCGCGCTCACGCCTGCCGCCTTCAGCGCCATCACCTGATCCCGCATCAGGGAGATCAGGGGCGATATGACCAGGGTAACGCCCGGCATCATCAGCGCGGGAAGCTGGTAGCACATGCTCTTCCCACCGCCGGTTGGCATAACACCGAATACGTCCCGCCCGGCCAAAGCCGCGTCAATCAGTTCCTCCTGCCCCGGGCGAAAGCCGGAATAGCCGAAAACGCGCTGTAATAGTTCTGCTTTTTCCATCAGATCACCATTTTCGTTCGTATGTTTGGCACCATTATCGCACATTCTGACCCGAATTACAAGTACAAAAAGAGGCCCCGGAGAAATACGGCCCGTTTTCCGCCGACTATCCCCGGGGTGTCAATTTCGTGTTAGAATTCCCCCGCGTCGTACATCACGGCGGACAGCGCGCACAGCGGCGCGGTTTCGCAGCGTAGAATCCGCTTGCCCAGGGTGCAGACCTGCAGCCCGACTTCCCGCGCCTCGGCCACCTCCCGCTCCTCCAATCCGCCTTCCGGACCGGTCAGGAGGCTGACCGTATGGTATTCCCCGCCGCTCAGGGCCATTTTCAGGGTAACCGCCTGCTCATTTTCGTAAAGCAGCAGCGCCTTATCCGCCCGGGACGCCCGGCTGATGGCTTCCGCATAACTGCCCAAAGCGATCACCTGGGGGATCCGTCCCCGCCCGGACTGCTCCGCAGCGGAAGCGGCAATTTTCTGCCAGCGTTCCAGTTTTTTCTTCAGGCTCTTTTCGTCCGGCCGGGAAACGCACCGCGCCGAAGGAAAGGCCACAATTTCGTCGGCTCCCAGTTCCGTGGCCTTTTGAATGACGTGCTCCAGCTTATCCGTCTTGGGGAACGCCATGTACACGCTGACCCGTACCGACGCCTCCCCGGTGGATGCCCGCCGCTCCTTCACAGTGAGGGTCATATTACCGGCATCCGTCACTTCACACAGGTATTCTGTTCCTTTTCCGTCGCATACAAGAACCTTCTCCCCCGGTTTCAGCCGCAGCACCTTACCATGCTGGGCGTTTTCACCGGAAAGAGTCAGATACCGGCACGCAACATCTCCAACCTCTTCAAAAAAACGTACCATCGGCGCTCTCCTTTTTCTTTTTCTATAGTGTAGCAGAGCCGCACCGATCTTGCAAGGGTTTTCGGAGAAAAGTATTGACAAATCCCAGCATTGAGGTTATAATACACAGGCAAGTTTGCGAGAGTGTTGGAATGGTAGACAAGCACGTTTGAGGTGCGTGTGGTTACGCC
>CAMAKJ010000113.1 GCA_945836055.1 uncultured Clostridia bacterium
TGTCCTTGATGAAGCCGGTGCCGTTGGAGGTGCGCTCCACGGAGGCGTCATGGAAGATGACCAGCTTGCCGTCCCTGGTGATGTGGACGTCGCTCTCGATGCCGTCAGCGGCAGTCTTTTCCACCGCCATCTGGAAGGCCAGGGGACTGTTTTCAGGGTAATCTCCGGAAAAACCACGGTGGGCAAACAAAAGGGGCCGTTTCATGCGCTCTCTCCTTGCAAAAACGGAATGATTCGGCAGGTCTCAGGCCAGCACTCTGACACAGCGGTCGATCAGGGTCATATGGACCTGGTCTCCCTCGGCAAAGCGCTCCGTCAGCTGGGGATTGTAGACCTCCACAATGATGGGCTGGTCTCCCAGCATGACCTCATACTCCACCTTGGCGCCGTAGTAGGTGGCCCGGGAGATGGTTCCGGGCAGCGGGCCATCGGTGGCAGAGAGGATAATGGACTCCGGCCGGACTGCCAGGCAGCAGCCGCCGCCTTCCACCACGCCTTCCATCTTGCCGGGCGCCGGAATGGAGAAGGTCTTGCCATGCATCTCCACCAGTGCCGCCTCTCCATCCTTGCCGCGGAAAATGCCGTCGATGAAGTTGGCTTTGCCGATGAAGTTGGCGACAAAGCGGCTGTTGGGCTGCTCGTAAATCTCCGTAGGCGTTCCCTGCTGGCAGATAACGCCGTCCTTCATGATGACAACGCGGTCAGAGATGGCCATGGCCTCGGACTGGTCATGGGTCACATACAGGGAGGTGATGCCCAGGCGCTTCTGGAGGGCCCGCAGCTCGTCCCGCATGCTCTCCCGCAGCTTGGCGTCCAGGTTGGACAGCGGCTCGTCGAACAGCAGCACGCTGGGCTCGATGACCACGGCACGGGCCAGGGCCACGCGCTGCTGCTGGCCGCCGGAGAGCTGGTTGGGGAACCGCTTCTCCATACCCTTGAGCTGCATCAGCTCCACCACATCGTTGGTACGCTGAATGATCTCGTCCTGCGGCAGCTTTGCTACCCGCAGGCCGTAGGCAATGTTCTCCCAAATGTTCAGATGGGGGAACAGGGCGTAGCTCTGGAACACCATGGAGATGCCCCGCTTGTTGGGGGGCACCTTCGCCACGTCCCGGTCACCGATGAACACATTGCCGCTGGTGGGATACTCAAAACCGGAAATCATCCGGAGGGTCGTAGTCTTACCGCAGCCGGAGGGGCCCAGCAACGTGACCATCTCACCGTCCTTGATCTCCAGATCAATGTGATTGACCGCCACAAAATCCTTGCCGGTATCGGGCTGCTGGAAAATCTTCGTAACATCCTTCAAAACAACGCCGGAGCTCTTCTTGCTGAAGGCCGACTTTTCATTCTGATTGCTCATTTCGTTCCCTCCGTTTTCTGTGTCTTAGCCTGCGGCACCTTGGAACGGGGTGCCAGCAGCATGTTGATAATGCCGTTGAAAATGCCGATGAACACCAGCAGGATCAGGACCAGCATGGTGACAAAGGCCGCCGCCTGACTGTACTTGGCTTGGTCAAACAGGGAGTAGATCTTGCTGGTCACCAGGTTCCACCGGGCGGAGACCAGGAAGATGACCGCGCTGACGGCGGTGATCGCCTTGGTGA
Organism: uncultured Clostridia bacterium; assembly: GCA_945836055.1. GTDB lineage: Bacteria > Bacillota > Clostridia > Oscillospirales > Oscillospiraceae > Faecousia. Next base: position 1,608 of record CAMAKJ010000113.1, read on the forward strand.
AGGAATACACGATGCCGGAGAAGAAGGCGTTGCGCAGCATGGGCAATGTGATGCGCCGGAAGGAATATCCGGTATCCGCGCCCAGGATGGTAGACGCCTCCTCGATGGAATTGTCGATCTGCAGCAGCGTGGTGGTGCCGGATTCAATGGCCACCGGCATATTACGGAAGGTAAAGACGATGATGAGGATCAGGGCCGTGCCGGTAAGGACCAGGGGCTTGGTGTTGAAGGCCAGCACGTAGCTGATGCCAAGCACGGTGCCGGGAACAGCGAACATCAGCACGGAGGAGACCTCGATAAACCGCTTGCCGTAGTAATTGCGCTTGGCGGTGATGTAGGCGATGATCATGCCCAGCAGGCCGCCGATGACAGCGGAGATCAGGCCCAGGATCATGGAGTTCTTCAGGCTGTCCCAGCCATAGGCCAGAGCCTTCCGGTACTGGTCCAGGGTCAGGGAGTAATCGTAGCCCCAGGTCCGGACGAAGGAGCCGAAGATCACGGTGCCGTAGAACAGCAGGATCACAGCAGCCACCACCATGCAGAAAGCGAACAGGGGCCACTTGATATGGCCTTCATCAATCATCTTCCGGGCCTGGGTGGGCTTGCCGGTAACGGTGACAAAGCTCTTCTTGCTGACCCAGTATTTATTGAAAAGGTATGCGGTCACCGCCGGCAGAAGCAGCAACAGCGCCAGGACGGAGCCCTTCTGCATGTCGTAGCTGCCGGTGATGATCTGATAGACCTCGATAGACAAGGTAGAAAATTCACCGCCGATGGTAGCGGGGTTGGAAAAGTCCTCCAGGGACTGGATGAACACCAGCAGGCAGCCGGAGATGATGCCCGGCAGGGACAGCGGAAAAGTCACCGTCCAGAAGGTGTGCCAGCGGCTGGCGCCCATGTTGCAGGCGGCGTCCTCCACAGATGCGTCAATGGAGGAGAGGATGCCGGAGAGGGTCAGGTAGGCGATGGGGAAAAAGCTCATGACCTGCACCACGACCAGGCTGCCCATGCCATAGACATTGTTGCCGGTAATGCCCAACAGCGTCTTGGTGATAAAGCCCTGCTTGCCGAAGAGGAAGATGATGGACAGGGACAGGATAAAAGGCGGGGACAGAATGGGCAGAGTGGCGATGGTCTTGAGGAATCCCTTGCAGGGGACATTGGTGCGCGTGATGGTGTAAGCGAATACATATCCGATAAAGGTGGCGATGACGGCCACAATGACGCCCAGCAGCATGGTCCGGCCAAAGACCGCCAGATAGCGGGATGTGGTGAGGATCGTTTTCAGGTTCTCCAGGGAGAAGTTTCCGTCCGCGTCCGTCATACTGAAGATCAGGATCTTCAGCAGCGGATAGACCACGAACAGCAGTAAAAGCAGAATGGTGAGGATGACCGCCACCAGCAGCAGCGGCTGCCGCAGGATCATCTTCGTCTCATTCAGCTTTTTCATACGGGCGGTACTCTTTTCGCCCGCGGCAGCAGTTTTTGCCATGTCAGTTCCTCCTGCGTGATTTCCGGGATCGGTTTGTTTGGGAAAGTGGGCTTCCTCCCCGCCAGGGGGGAGGAAGCCCATGGTTGTGGTGCAATAATATTTTCGAGGATCGCTTACTCCTTGGGAGCGCTGGCGATCTTGGCCTCGAACTGCTCGCAGTAATCCTTCTTCACACTGGCAGCCCAGACGGCGTCATAATCAATGACTTCCACCTGATCCAGGGTCACCAGGCCGTCGGCCACGGGAGCCTTGGTGTTGGTGGGCACGCGGAAGGAGTTGTTCTCGGCATAGCAGCCCTGGCCCTTTTCGGAGCAGATCCAGTCGATGAACAGCTTAGCGTTCTCCTGCTCCTCAGCCTTGCCGCCCTTAATGAGGGCAGTGGCGCCGACCTCATAACCGGTACCGTCAGAGGGGAAGCTCAGTGCGATGGGATAGCCCTCAGCGGTAGGCTGCAGGCCGTCGTGAGAGAAGGTCAGCGCGATGGCAGCCTCGCCCATGGCAACAGCGTTGGGAGCGGCGGAGCCGGACTTGGTGTACTGGGACATGTTATTGTTCAGCTTGCCCAGGTAATCCCAGACCTGGTCATCGCCCTTCAGCTGGACCAGAGTGGACAAAACGGTGTAAGCAGTACCGGAGGTCGCGGGGTGGGCCATGATGACCTCGCCCTTGAACTCAGGCTTCAGCAGGTCTTCCCAGCTGGCGGGATAATCCAGGCCCTTGTCGGCAAACCAGTCCTTGTTGCAGGCGAAGGCGATGCAGCCCACATAGATGGGGTTCCAGGTGCCGGTGGGGTCCAGATAGGAGTCGGGAGTATTGCTCAGCTCGGGAGACTGATAGGGCTCCAGCAGGCCCTTGTCCACGGCGGCGATGTAGTTATCGGTGGAGCCGCCAAACATCAGGGTTGCCTGGGGATTGTCCTTCTCAGCTTCCACGCGGGTCAGCATCTCACCGGCGGAGAGACGGATGTAGTTGATCTTAATGCCGGTCTCTTCTTCGAACTTGTTGAAGTAGTAAATGACCTCAGCCTCGGGGAACGCGGTGTAAACGGTCAGTTCCTTGCTACCGGAGGGCTGGGCCGCGGGTTCCTGGGTCTCCTTCTGAGGCTCCTTGGCAGGCTCTTCCTTCTTGCCGCCACCGCAGGCGGTCAGAGCCAGGAGCATCACAGCTGCCATCAGCAGGGCAAACAGACGCTTGGTGGACTTCTTCATGATTCGTTTCTCCTTTTCAGCCAATTTTTTATTTCGATCCCGCGGGGCGGGAGGGAAAACAATGGTTCACTCCAGACGGCACAGTGCCCAGATGGCATTGTGGTCGGACAGTTCTTTCCCCGTGAACGCCGCCAGGGCGGAACCAGGGGCAGCGTAGGTAAAGTCCTCTTTGGCGGTGGATACCATATGGCTCTCCTTCGCCCGGACGCCCTTCACCATGATCCAGTCCAGCCGCAGGGGCAAGAAGCCGCCGTCCGGCATAGGCTTGCGGCGGGTCAGCTTCGGCTCACCGGGGACAATCTGGTAGCCCTCCTCCGCCGTCAGAGGCAGCAAAGGCTCAAAGTCGAACACGTTCTCCAGACACCGCCGGCGCATCTCCGGGCTGGCGGCAACATCGTTGATGTCCTCTTTATCCCGTCCATCAAAGGTGTTCGTGTTCAGGTCGCCGCCCAGGATCAGCGGCATATCCGGCAGTTCACGGCGGACTCCCTCCAGAATCGTTTTCATCTGGTGCAGGCGGCCCTCACCGTGGGTGCGGTTCTCCAAATGGATGGATACGGCGCCCAGGGGCTTTCCGCCCACATCCAGCTCCGCGAAAACGGCCAGACGGCCGCCGATACGCTTCTGACGGTCAAAGTACCAGTTATACTCCTCCGGCAGGCGGATGACGCCCGCCCGACGGATGGGCCAGCGTGAGAACACGGCGTTGCCGTGAAAGCCCTTTTCATTTTCGTCGTTCACCAGTTCAATGAACTCCAGGCCCCAGGCGTAGTTCAGGCCAAAGGCCTCGGCAAGTTCCCGGGCAGTGTTCTTGTTTCCGGACCGGGCGCAGCCGTCATCCAGTTCATTGGCCAGAATGATGTCAAAGGGCTGGATATCCGGGCAATCCCGGAGAAATTCCTGTATCTCCTTCAGGTTGACGCCCCGCTCCATATTAAACATCAGCACGCCGATCTGCTCCGGCAGGATCTCCGGCGGCGTCACAAAATTGTCCGTTTCCGCCTCATGAAATTGCGGGATCTGCGCCATAACAGCTTCCTGCGTCTGCGTATCCAGCAGCGCTCCCAGCCTCTTTCGCTCTTTTAATGGAATTCCGTTCATCCAAAAGCGCTCCTCTCGTCACTTCTTCCGGCAGGACGAACGAATCATCAGTTCAGGCTGTACGATGTCAGCCGTCTGTCCGGTACCATCCTTGATTTGAGCGACCAGCCGCTCCACTGCCATACGCCCCGTCCTGGATTTTTGCTGGGAAACGGATGTCAGATGTATCTGCGGCAGCATACTGATGGAAATGTCGTCAAAGCCGACGATGGAAAAATCCTCCGGCGCCCGAAGGCCATGCTTCTCCGCCGCAGCCAAAACCTGCATGGCAATAGCATCCGAATAGGCGATCACCGCGTCCGGGATGCATCCCCCCCGGAACAGTTCCTCCGCCTGCTCGTAACACCA
>CAMAKJ010000114.1 GCA_945836055.1 uncultured Clostridia bacterium
CCTGGCAGAAGGAGTTTGAGGACAATTTCCCCTACCCGGAAACCGACGACCAGCTTCGGTGCATCGCGGAAATCAAGCGGGACATGGAATCTCCCGTGCCCATGGACCGTCTGCTCTGCGGCGACGTGGGCTTCGGTAAAACCGAGGTCGCCCTCCGGGCGGTGATGAAGGCCGTCATGGACGGCAAACAGGTGGCGATTTTAGTCCCCACCACCGTTCTGGCCCAGCAGCACTACCAGACCGCCGTAGCCCGTTTCCGGGGCTTTCCCGTCAATATTGACGTGCTCAGCCGCTTCCGCACCCCAAAAATGCAGCAGCAGACCCTGCAGAAGCTCCGCTCCGGCACCGTGGATGTCATCATCGGAACCCACAAGCTGCTGCAGAAAAGCGTCCAGTTCAAGGATTTGGGGCTGCTGATTGTGGACGAGGAGCAGCGCTTCGGCGTCAGCCACAAGGAGCGGCTGAAGGAAATCGCCAAGGGTGTGGACGTGCTGACCCTGTCGGCAACGCCCATTCCCCGGACGCTGAACATGGCGCTGTCCGGCATCCGGGACATGTCCACCATCGAAGAGCCGCCCTCCGACCGGTATCCGGTGCAGACCTTCGTCATGGAGTACAGCGAGCCGGTCATTGACGACGCCATCCGCCGGGAGGTGGAGCGGGGCGGGCAGGTCTACTATCTGCACAACCGCACCGAAACCATCGACCAGTGCGCCTCCGCCCTGAAACGCCGCATTCCCGGCCTAACGGTGGGCGTCGCCCACGGTCAGATGGGCGAGGACGCCCTGGGGGACGTGATGCAGGCTATGGCGGAAGGGGAAATCCAGGTGCTGGTGTGCACCACCATTATCGAAACCGGCCTGGACATTCCCAACGCCAACACGTTAATCATCGAAAACGCCGACCGATTTGGCCTGAGCCAGCTCCACCAGCTCCGGGGCCGTGTGGGACGCTCCACCCGTCACGCCTACGCCTATTTCACCTACCGTCCCGACAAGAATCTCACGGAAATCGCCGAAAAGCGCCTCTCCGCCATTCGGGACTTTGCCGAATTTGGCTCCGGCTTCAAGATTGCCATGCGGGACCTGGAAATCCGGGGCGCCGGCAACCTGCTGGGCGCGGAGCAGTCCGGACACATGTCCAGCGTGGGCTACGACATGTACCTGAAGCTGCTGGACGAAGCGGTGCTGGAGGAAAAGGGAGAAGCGCCCAAGGCCCCGGAGTGCACCGCCGATCTGAACGTCACCGCCAACGTGGACAAAGCCTACGTGGAGCGGGGTGAGGAGCGGATGGATCTGTACCGCCGCATGGCGGCCATCCGCTCCCAGGAGGATGCCGACGACCTGCTGGACGAGATTGTGGATCGCTACGGCGAGCCGCCCAAGGGCGTGCTGAACCTCATCGACATTGCCCTGCTCCGGGCGAAGGCCCGGGACGTGGGCGTGAAGGACATCCGTCAGAAAGCGGGAGACGTGCTCTTCACCCTGAGCAACCTCAATTTCGAGGCCGTCAGCGCTCTGTGCGCCGACCCGGACTACAAGCAGCGGGTCATGTTCCTGGCCAACGCCAAGGAGCCCACCCTGAGGCTGAAGCTGGCAGGCGGTGTGGACAGTCTGAAGCAGTGCAAGGTATTCATCGACCGTTACCGCGGCTGCTGCAATTCTTGACAGTCCATGCTATAATATGGGTGACCACAAGAAAAGGAGTACCCCTATGTCAAAAGGCAAATTTTCCAACCCCCGGCCCTACCGGGAGGAGGAGCGCGAAATTGAAAAGAGCTTCCGCCAGCTCACCGGCCAGGAGCCTCCCCAGGCACGCGAGCCGCAGATTCCCACCCCTCCGGCGGAGGAAGCGGAACTGCAGTTCACTGACCCGGAGGCCGCCGAACTGCTGTCCGAGGCCGACAGCCTGATTCCCGACGCCCAGGACGTGTTTCCGGAGGAAGAACCCATGCTGGAAAAGGCTGCGCCGTCTTTTCTGGATCAGGCGTTTCGCTTTGTTGATGAGAACCGGAAGATGCTGATGGTAGCCGCCTGCGGTGTTGCGCTGGTGGTGATCATTGCCATCATCGTTATCTTCTGTGTCAGCGCCACCGGCGACCCCTACGGCAGCAAGATTCTGAACAACGTCACCATTGCCGGCGTAAATGTCGGCGGCATGAGCAAATCCGACGCCATCACCGCCGTGCGGAAGGTCACCGGCCAGACCTATCCCAAGCAGGACATGGTTGTCACTCTGGGCGATACCGAAATCCGTCTGTCTCCCGATAAAACCGGCGCGAAGCTGGACGTAAAGGCAGCCGTGAACGCCGCTTACGACTACGGCCGCACCGGCACCAAGGCGGAGCAGCAGGAAGCCTACGAAGCATCCCTGCGGAGCAACCACATCATCGGCCTGCTTCCCTATCTGAAGCTGGATACCGACTACATCCGCGGCGTTCTGGAGGACTACGCCGGAACCACCGGCACCCTCCTGACCGAGACAACCTATGCGCTGGAGGGCGAGGTTCCCGATCTGTCCACGGAAAAATTTGACGAAACCCGCGCCCCGGAGCTGACGCTGGTCATCACCATGGGCACCCCCGGCGTGAATTTTGACGTGGAAGGGCTGTACGATCAGATTCTGGACGCCTACAGCCTGAATGAATTCTCTGTGGAAATGGCAGACGCCCAGCCCGGCGCGGAGCCGGAAGACGTGGATTTGGAGAGAATCTACGACGAGATCTGCGTGGAGCCTGTGGACGCCACCGTCAATATGCAGACCTTCAAGGCGATTCCCGGCTCCTACGGCTATACCTTCGACCTGGCGCTGGCGCAGAAGCTGGTCAGTGCGGCACAGTACGGCGAAACCGTCCGCATCCCCATGGAATATGTGGCTCCGGAAATTCTGGGGGACGATGTATTCTTCCGGGATGTTCTGGGCACCGCCCGAACCACGTTCTCCGGCAGCGGCAGCCGCGTTTCCAATCTGACGCTGGCCTGCCAGGCCATTGACGGTACCGTTCTGAACCCCGGAGATACCTTCTCCTTCAACGAAACCGTGGGTGAACGCACCGGCGCGAAGGGCTACCGCTCCGCCGTCTGCGCCGGAAGTCAGATGGAGGAAGCGGGCGGCGGCGTGTGCCAGGTGGCCTCCACCCTGTACTGCAGCGCCCTGAGTGCGGATTTGGAGATTGTCTCCCGCACCGCCCACAGCTTCCCCACGGGCTACATCGATTACGGCCTGGACGTGGACGTGGGCTGGCGCTCTCCGGATTTCAAATTCCGCAACAGCACCAGCTACCCCATTCGGATTCTGGCGGAGGTCTCCGGCAGCAGCCTGACCATCCAGATTCTGGGCACGGAGGAAACCGATTACTATGTGGAGCTGAGCTACGTCGTTTCCAGCACCATCCAGCCGGATACGGAATACAAGGACTTTTCCTATGACAACGCCGAGGGCTACAAGGACGGCGACGTGATTCAGGAGGGTACCACAGGGTATCTCGTCAAGACCTATAAGAATAAATATGACCGTGCCTCCGGCGTGCTGCTGAGCAAGGACTTCGTCGCCAACACCCAGTACAAAACCGTCAACAAGGTCGTTGCGCGAGTGGAGCCGGCCCCCACGGAAGCTCCCACCGAGGCGCCTACCGAGAAGCCGACGGAAGCACCCACAGTTCCCGAGACGGAGCCAACCACACTGCCCACAGAGACCTCAGCTCCGGGCAGCGAGGAAAGCCAGTCCGAAGAGCCATAATATCCCAAAACCTCTCACCCGCGCGGTGAGAGGTTTTTCTAGGGCAGCACCGCATAATGGAGCAAGGCGATTCGGCGAGAGATTTTGACACAAGCGTGAAAAATGCGGTAATACTGGATGTATTTCCCATTTTTCATACTGCACGATTGGGGCAAAAGATCCGCCGAAGCCCGCAGCTTCCATTATGCGGTGTTGCCTTAGTCCTTGCATTTACCGGAAAGTGTTGTATAATAAGCGTACACAAAACCACAAACCAGGAGGAACACTCATGTCAAAAGGCCGTTATTCCACCGGCGCTTCTCCCAAGGCCGGTTTTTCCCGAAAGAAAGCCGTGATTGCCGCCGTCTGCGTTCTGGCGCTGGCACTGGTTGTGGGCGGCTTCTTTCTGATCCGCGCCCTGCTGGACCCGCTGGACTGCCGGATTGCCCCCAACGTGACCATAGCCGGTCTGGATGTGGCGGGTATGACCAAGTCGGAGGCCCGCAAGGCGCTGCAGTCCGCTTTGGACGAAACCCTTTATCAGCAGAATCTGACCGTGGAGCTGCCGAAGCAGACCCTGTCTCTGACCCCCGCGGACACCGGCGTCCGGGCAAACGTCAGGGCCGCTGTGGACGATGCGTACAAAATCGGCCGCTCCCAGGGTATCGCTGACGGCGCTCTGAGCCTGACCCCCTATCTCACCGTCAACGAGGACTTTCTCCGGGCGTCTCTGCAGAACTACGCCATCCAGTATGACACGGTATTTCAGGAATCCCACTATGCTTTGACAGGCGATGCGCCGTCTCTGAATACCGCCGATTTTCAATCCGACGCTCCCTGCCAGACCCTGGAGCTGACCGTGGGTGTGCCGGAAGCCCATCTGGACGTGGAGACCGCTTATTCGGATGTGCTCGCGATTTACGGCCAGGCCGTGGCGAAATGCCGCGGGGGAGACTATTCCCTCTCCGTCCAGGTTCCACCGGAGCGGCTCCCGGAGGCGCTGGATCTGGACGCGATTTACGGCGAGGTCTGCTCCGATCCGGTGGATGATTCTCTGGACATGACCACCTATCAGTTTGTTCACGGTGTCTACGGCTACAGCTTTGATCTGGAGGAAGCCAAAGCCGCCCTCTCCCAGGCAGCCCCCGGGGAAACCGTCAGCGTGCCCATGCGCTATACGGAGCCGGAAATTCTGGGCGACGGCGTTTACTTCCGGGATGTGCTGGGCGAGTGCGAGACCAAGCACAACGACAACGAAAACCGCAACACCAATCTGCGTCTGCTTTGTGAAGCCCTGGACGGCATGATTATCCAGCCCGGCGAAACCTTCTCCTACAATGAGGCTCTGGGCGAGCGGACTGCGGAAAAGGGCTACAAGCCCGCCCCCGCCTATTCCGGCAACCAGCTCACCAACGCCATTGGCGGCGGCGTCTGTCAGGGCTCCAGCACCCTGTACAACTGCGTGCTGCTTGCCGATCTGGAAGTTGTTCAGCGGTTCAGCCACGGCGCTCTGGTATCCTATCTGCCCCTGGGGCTGGATGCCACCGTGAACTGGGGCACCACGGATTTTCAGTTCCGCAACAATTTCCACTTCCCCATCAAGATTCAAGCGGAGACCACCGAGGATCTGGTCAAGATGAAGATTCTGGGCACCGACGAAAAGGACTACTACATCGTCATGACCACTGGCACGGACACCACCAAGCCGGACGTGATCTACGCCGTCAGCTACAAAAACAAGTACAGCAAGGAAACCGGTGAGCTGATCAGCAAAGACCGGGAAGCCTACTCCACATACAACCGTGACATCGGATAGACCTCATCCTTCTCACCTTGCGGTGAAACGCCTTCTCCAAAGGGGAAGGCGTCATGACAGAAAACCGCCTCCTGCCGGTTATGGCAGGAGGCGGTATGTA
>CAMAKJ010000115.1 GCA_945836055.1 uncultured Clostridia bacterium
CTCCTTCGGCGGCGGCATGGGCCGGATGCGGGAGGTCTGCGGCGCGGTCAGCGGGATGCTGATGGTGGCGGGGCTTCTCTACGGCTATGACGATCCCGGCGAACATGACGCGAAGAAAAAGGCGCACTATCAGCTGGTGCAGTCCCTGGCGGGGCAGTTCCGGGAGGAAATCGGCAGCATCGTCTGCCGGGAGATTCTGAAAAATCCCCCAACCGACCCCAACCCCACCCCCAGAACGGCAGAATTCTACAAAACCCGCCCCTGCGCCCGGATGGTAATGACGGCGGCGGGAATTCTGGACGATTACATTGCCCAACACCCGGTGGAGCGTAAGGCATGACGGATTTCATCTATAACCAGCACGACATTCCAAAGGAGCAGTACCGCTACGGTCTGCGCCCCTCGGCGGAGGTGGGCTGCGGCTGGATCGCCACCTGGAATGCCCTGAAAATTCTGGGCTACGAAACGGACATCCCGGCGCTGATTCGCTACTACGAATGGCAGCTGCCCCTGATTCACGGCAACGCGGGCACCTCCTTCTGGGGCCCGGCGGTGTGCTTCCGGAAATGGGGCTTTCCCGTAAAGCTCGTCCTGGACGCCAGGCGCTTTGACGAGGAAGCCGGCTGCGCGGACGCCTGCATTCTGTTCTACCACTGGCGGAACCGATACCGCCTGGGCGCCCACTTTACAGCGCTGCGCCACACACCGGCAGGCTTTATCGGCTACAACACCTACCGCAATTCCACCGGCCCGGACAATTACGGCGGCAGCCTCACCGCCTTCCTCCGCAGCCACGGCTGCTTCGGCGCCATTCTCATCGCCATCCGGGATAAGGAACCGAAATAAAGCAAGGAAATCGGAACGTATCCCATTGGGGCAAGTCCGAATAAAAACCGCACCCCGGTGAAGACCGGGGTGCGATTCTCTGTCATTCAGTATTTTATCCCCACAGCCCGTCGGGATATTTCCCCTCGTCGGTCATGCGGCGCAGGGCGGCAACGACGGTGGGCTTGTCAGCGGCGTAGGTCACGCCGTACCACTTGTCCGGAGACGTCAGCACCTTCACCGTGGCTTTCTTCTCCTCGATCAGCTGCTCTACCGCCAGGGGCAGGAAGAATTCGCCCTTGATGGGGTTTTCCACCAGCGCCTTGTCCAGGAACGCCGGGAACCGGGCTTCCAACTCGTTCAGGAAGCCGGGAGTGTAGCCCCACAGGTTCATGGACACGGTGGTATCCGGCGCCAGGTCAACCCAGGTCTCGCCGTCCTCCGTGTAGTGAATACCGCCGGGGTAGGTCTCGATGCGGGTGCGCTCCACAATGCCGGTGAGATAGCTCTTGCCATCGGTGACGCAGACGCCCCGGGCAACGCTGCCGTGCTCCGTGACAGTCTTGCTCAGCTCATAGCCAACCATGCAGTAATCGTAGGTTTCGCCGTCCCGCGCCTTGCACAGTGCGTCGTAAACCACCCGGAAGGCGGAGGAGCCGTAGTAATCGTCGGCGTTGATGACGGCAAAGGGAGCGTCGCCGATGGCGTCCCTGGCGCACATCACCGCGTGGCAGGTGCCCCAGGGCTTTGTGCGTCCCTCAGGGACAGTGTAGCCCGCCGGAAGCTTGTCCAGCTCCTGATAGGCGTAACGGATTTCCATGGGGCAGCGCTTCAGCCGCTGGCCAACGGTGTCCATAAAGTCCTTGCGGATGGCTTCCTTGATGATGATCACAGCGGTGTCGAAGCCCGCCTTGTGCGCATCATACAGGGAGTAGTCCAAAATGGCTTCCCCCTGGCTGCCGACGGGGTCGATCTGCTTCAATCCGCCGTAACGGCTGCCCATACCGGCGGCCATGACAACGAGAACAGGTTTGCTTGCCATAGAAAATTCTCCTTTTTGTGTTTTCCTTGGTCTATGGGCATTATAACCCGAAGATCCGTTGAAAGCAAGGGAGACGACGTTTTTTTGTGCAAAATGATGCACAAAAAGGCTTCTCTGTCTCCCCGACGCTATATCAGCTCCGCTGCGTCCAGAAAAATACTGTCTCTGCGGAGCTTATCCCAGCGAAATTCCCCAGCCAGTTCCCTCGCGGCCACCGGCTCGTTCCGGTCAATCAGCCCGGCGCAGTATGCCAGCGTGCCGATCAGCCGCTCCGGAGAGACCCGCCGGCGCAGCTGCCCAAGATCCAAATCCTTATCCCGCTTGCTTAACCGCCGCCCGTCGGGTGCCAGAAGCATGGGCACATGGGCGTAATCGGGATGGGGAAAGCCGAACAGGGACTGCAGATACATCTGCCGGGGGGCGGAGGACAGCAAATCCATGCCCCGCACCACTTCCGTAACCCCGGCCTCCCCGTCGTCCACGGTGACGGCCAGCTGGTAGACGTAGACCCCGTCCGCCCGGCGCACCACCATGTCCCCGCAGTCGGAGGCCAGGTTCCACTCCGAGTGACCCTGAACCAGATCGTCCACCGCCCAGAGACACTCCGGCACCCGCACCCTCCAGGCGGGGGCGCGGTGAAACCCCGCCCGCTCCGCCTCCGTCAGATTCCGGCAGGTGCCGGGATAGACGTAGGTGCCGTCGGAGAGGTGGGGAGCGTTGACGCTGTGCAGCTGGCTGCGGGTGCAGTAGCAGGGATACAGAAGCCCCTGCCGAGCCAGACGGTCAAAATATGTGTCATAGACGGCGCTTCGCTGGTTCTGGGGCGGCGTCTCCCGGTCATAGGTCAGTCCCAGCCAGGATAAATCGTCCCGCAGAATTTCGGCATATTCCGGGCTTGTCCGCTGGGTGTCCAGATCCTCCATCCGCAGAACCATTTCCCCATCCCGGGAGCGGACGGACAGCCAGGCCATCAGCGCCGCGAACACGTTGCCCAGGTGCATCCGCCCGGAGGGGGTGGGTGCGAACCTCCCTACGGGCTTCAGCTCCGCCATCGAATCCACCACCAGATCGCGGCAGCCAGCACCGCCAGCTCCACCAGCGCCAGAAGCACCGTACCTGCGCCCTTCCCCTTGGGCTTTTTTCCGGTATCTTCCACGAAACAAGCCTCGTCGGTTTCCTCGTCAGCGTAGGCCGTGCGGTCAAAGTCCACGGCGTAGTTGGCTCCTTCTTCGCCGGATTCCGCCGTCTCCCGGGCTTGTTCGTCCAGAAGCTCCTGCTCGATATTCCGCATGGCTTTTCCGGGGTCGTCAAAAATCGGCATAGGGCATCCCTCCTTGTGCTGGTATTCTACAGGATTTGTTTGGAAAAGTAAAGAGAATTGACGGGTATTTTCCCTTTGACGTACCGGATACACTCTGCTATAATGGGTAGCTGAAATGCAGAAACGTGGAGGAAACAACCATGAGAATGAGAAAAATGCGGAATCTGGAACCCCGAATGGAAAAATGCGCCGCCTACCGCATCGCGGAGCCTGCCGCCCTCCGGGGGTCCTGGCGGAGCCTGAAGCCCGGGTGCACGGCGCTGTGGGTGGAGGTCGGCTGCGGCAAGGGAAAATTCACTGCCGAAACCGCCGAAGCCAACCCGGACGTCCTGCTTATCGCCGTGGAGCGGTGCCGGGAGGCCATGGTGGTGGCCATGGAGAAGGCAAAGGCCATGGGACTGACCAACGTGTTTTTCATTGACATGGACGTAGCCAACATGGGGGAAATTTTTGCCGACGGAGAAATTGACCGGATGTTCATCAACTTCCCCGACCCCTGGCCCCGGAAGAAGAACGCCAAGCGCCGCCTGACTCACCGGGGCTTTCTGGAAAAATACTGCCGCACTGTCCGGGCGGGTGGGGAGATTCACTTCAAAACCGACAACGCGCCCCTGTTCGAGTTCAGCCTGGAGGAATTCGCGGCCTGCGGCCTGGAAGTGAAAAACGTCACCCGGGACCTGCACAAGGACGGGGTTGTGGGCATCATGACGGGGTACGAGGAAAAGTTCTTTAGCCTGGGCACCCCCATCAACCGGTGTGAAATCGTGTGCAGACCCTTCACCCTGCCCCCGGAGGAAAAGAAGCGGGAGAATACGGAAGAAGAGGCGTAATTTGGGGTTTGGCGTGGCAAAGCCTTCCCCTTCGGGGAAGGTGGCTCGCCGTAAGGCGAGACGGATGAGGGTTACCCCGTTGCGGATTCGCCGAAACGCCTCAGATATTTGAGACGCGCTACCGCCCCCTCATCAGTCAAAAATCAAAGATTTTTGCCAGCTTCCCCCAGGGGAAGCCTTTGGTATCCCGAGCGAGCCGAGCGGTGCCCAATGGCGTAACGACACCACACCACCCGAGCACGCATTGTCAGCGGGGGCATCCCCGCACGCGTTGTCAGCGGCCACCGGCCGCCATTGGAGGAATCAAAATGACCTATTTCGGAGGCAGCTGTGACGTTGCCGTGATCGGCGCGGGGCACGCGGGGATTGAAGCCGCCCTGGCCGCCGCACGGCTGGGGCGGCATACCATTCTTTTTACCATCAACCTGGACGCCGTGGGAAATATGCCCTGCAATCCCGCCATCGGCGGCACCGGCAAGGGACATCTGGTGCGGGAGCTGGACGCCCTGGGGGGCGAGATGGGCGTGGCGGCCGACCACGCCTGCATCCAGTACCGGATGCTCAACCGTGGCAAAGGCCCCGCCGTCCACTCCCTCCGCGCCCAGGCCGACCGGATTCGCTACCGGGAGTTTATGAAGCACACCCTGGAGCTTCAGGAGAATCTGGAGCTGAAGCAGGCGCAGATCGTGGCGGTACTCACGGAAAACGGGGCGGTCACCGGCGTGCGCACCCAGCTGGGGGCGGAGTATACCGCCAAGGCCGTGGTCATCGCCACCGGAACGTACCTGGACAGTACCGTCATCACCGGCGAGAGCGTCATCCCCTCCGGCCCCGACGGGATGCACCCCAGCGTGGGGCTGGCGGACAACCTGCGCTCCCTTGGACTTAACCTGCGCCGTTTCAAAACCGGCACGCCCCCCAGAGTCAACCGCCGCTCCATCGACTTTTCCAAAATGGAGCTGCAGCCGGGGGACGAAACCGCGGAGCCCTTTTCCTTCCGCACGGCGCACAGGGTGAACAACTCCGCCGTGTGCTACCTCACCTACACCAACGAGGAAACCCACCGGATCATCCGGGAAAACCTGTACCGCAGCCCCATGTACGACGGCACCATCTCCGGCGTCGGCCCCCGGTACTGCCCCAGCATCGAGACGAAAATCGTCCGCTTTGCCGACAAGCCCCGGCATCAGCTGTTCATCGAGCCCTGCGGACTGGACACCGAGGAAATGTACATTCAGGGCTTTTCCTCCAGTCTGCCGGAGGACGTGCAGCTGGCCATGCTCCGCACCATTCCCGGCCTGGAGCACGCGGAAATGATGCGCCCGGCCTACGCCATCGAATACGAGTGCGTCGATCCCACCCAGCTGAAGCCCACCCTGGAAACCAAACTTGTTTCCGGTCTGTACGGCGCGGGGCAGTTCAACGGCACCTCCGGCTACGAGGAAGCCGCCGCCCAGGGGCTGGTGGCGGGCATCAACGCCGCCCTGAAAATTCAGGGGAAAAAGCCCCTGATTCTCACCCGGGACACCAGCTACATCGGCACTCTCATTGACGATCTGGTGACCAAGGGCACGGAGGAGCCTTACCGGATTATGACCAGCCGGT
>CAMAKJ010000116.1 GCA_945836055.1 uncultured Clostridia bacterium
CACACCCAGCAGGATGGGGACGATCTTCACCATGCCCTTGCCCCAGATGTTGCAGGCAACAACCACCAGGATGGCCACCAGAGCCACCCACCAGTTGTTCTGGCAGTTATTGATGGCGGAGCCGGCCAGAGACAGTCCGATGCAGATGATGATGGGGCCGGTGACGATGGGGGGGAAGTAGCGCATAACCTTCTTCGCGCCGAAGAGCTTGAAGAAGAAGGCCAGCACCAGGTACACCAGGCCGGCAACGGCAACACCGAAGCTGGAGTAGGTCAGGGGAATGTTCTGGCCGGAAGCGGTGATCAGGCCGTAAGCGCCCAGAAAGGCGAAGGAGGAGCCGAGGAACGCGGGAACCTTCCGACCGGTAATCAGGTGGAAGAGCAGGGTGCCGAGACCGGCAAACAGCAGGGTCGTGGACACGTTCAGGCCGGTGATGGCGGGAACCAGAACCGTAGCGCCGAACATGGCAAACAGGTGCTGCAGGCCCAGAACCAGCATTTTGGGGGTGCCCAGGGTACTGGCGTCATAGACCGCATCGGTGTTCTTTTCGGGAGTAGCCATGAGGATCATCCTTTCTGTATTTTGGAAAAAAGGAGGCCTCAGCGTTTGCCAAGACCTCCTTTTCCCACATTTTCTGTGACAGTATACCTCTTTTTTGCTCCAAATGCAAGAAAATATCCCCAATCACGCCGCCAAAATATGAACGGTCTGTGAAGTATATTTTGTGGATTCTGCCACGTGAGCGGCCTCGTCCGCTTTCCGAAAAACCGGGCCTCCAATCCTGGAGACCCGGTGGAACGTTATCTGCTTCCCTTGTCGTAGGGGATGCCCTCGGCCTTGGGGGCGCGGGACTTCTTGGAGGTGAACGCCAGCACAATCAGGGAGATGATGTAGGGCAGCATGTTGTACACCACGCTGGGGATGTTCATAGCCAGCAGGAAGCCGAAGCCGGAGTACACATTGCCCAGCGCCCGGCAGAAGCCGAAGAGAAGCGCCGCCAGGGCGATTTTCAGGGGATGCCATGCGCCGAAAATCATGACCGCCAGGGCCAGGAAGCCGAAGCCCGCCACGCCGTTTTCAAATTTCCACACGCTGACGCCGGCGGTGATGTACACAATGCCGCCGAGACCGCCGAGCAGCCCGGAAATCAGGACGCCCGCGTAGCGCATTTTGTAGACGTTGATGCCCACGGAGTCCGCCGCCTGGGGATGCTCGCCGCAGGCCCGCAGCCGCAGACCGAACCGGGTCTTGTACAGCGCCACGTAGGCGGCGATCAGGCACAGCACCGCAACCACCATGAACCAGTTGAACTCAAAGCCGCCGATGCGTACCAGCAGCAGGTCCTTGGTGTGGGTGTAGGCGATGTCGGAGGACACGTCGTTGCCGCCGGAAGCCGCGGTGTTCATGGCCTTCACCGCCACGGTGGCGGCGGCGGTGGCCAGCATGTTCATGGCCGTGCCGGTGATGGTCTGGTCAGCCTTGAAATTGATGGCCGCCACTGCCAGAAGCAGTGAGAAAATCAGGCCGAACAGGGCGCTGACAACCACGGTGGCAAGTACCATGACCGGCGCGCCCACGGAGGCCGGCAGGAATTTCAGCACCAGAGCGCCGCCCAGAGCGCCGATGACCATTATGCCCTCCAGGCCGATGTTGATGACGCCGCTTCGCTCGGCGAAGCAGCCGCCCAGAGCGACCAGCATCAGAACGGACGCGAAGATCAACGTATACTGAATCAGAAGTGTCATTTCTCTTCGCCCCCTTCCTGGATTTGCGCGGCCTTGGCGGCTTTCCGCTCGTCCGCCTTTCTCAAACGGGTCTGAATAAAGAACTTGAAGAACGCCACGAAAGCGCACAGGTAAATAATCAGGGCGGAAATCAGGCTGGAAATCTGGGAGCAGTAGACCTGCAGATCCACGTTGCCGCCGCCGGTGGTGATATACTGGATGAAGAACGCGGAGAGAATGGAGCCGATGGGGCTTAAGCCGCCCAGGAAGGCCACGGCGATGCCGTTGAAGCCCATGCCGGGCACGGAGGAAATGGTGGTTTCCCAGTCCTCGATGCCGGTGAGGTACAGCAGTCCCGCGCCCAGGCCCGCCAGCGCGCCCGCGATGACCATGGTGAGGATGATGTTCCGGTTTTCCTTCATGCCGCAGTATCTGGCTGCGTTGTAGTTGCTGCCGGTGGCCTTCAGCTCGTAGCCGAACTTGGTCTTGTTCAGCACCACCCAGACCACAATCGCCATAATCACCGCCAGGGGAATGGCGATGGTGACGCTCTTTTCATTGTTGAAGAGCTTGCCGAGACCCAGGCTGGGCATCAGCGCGCCGGGGTTGGTGGACTGGAGGGATTTGGTGAAGGGACTGGAGGGACTCTTCACCGTGCCAAGCACCAGGTTGGTCAGATACAGGGTGATCCAGTTGAGCATGATGCCGGAGATGACCACGTTGACGTTGAACAGTGTCCGCAGCAGTCCCGCCAGCATACCAAGCAGCGCGCCCGCCGCCATGCCGAGGATCAGGCACACATACCAGGGCAGGTGCCAGGCCAGGGCGGCATACAGCGCGGCGCAGGCGCCGGCGCAGTACTGTCCGGCGGCGCCGATGTTGAACATGCCCACCTTGTAGGCAAAGAGCACCGACAGCGCGCACATGAGCAGCGGCGCAGTGCGCACCAGCACCTGACCGAAATACTTCATCTTCAGGGCGCCGGGGTAGCGCAGGAAGCTCTTCATCACCGCGACGATGGCCTCGAAGGCGCCGCTGGGCTCGATAATCAGCAGCACCAGATATCCCACAATCAGGCCGCCCAGAACGCACACCAGGGACGCCAGCAGCGTCTGGACACTGTCCCGGCGGAGCAGGGATTCATGTTTCTTGTTCACTGACCCTTCGCCTCCTTCTTTGCGCCGGCCATGTACAGGCCCAGCTCTTCCACCGTGGTTTTCTTGGGGTCAAGCTCGCCCACGATCTCGCCTTCGTACATGACGAGAATCCGGTCGGATACGGTCATGACCTCGTCCAGCTCCAATGACACCAGCAGCACCGCCTTGCCCGCGTCCCGCTGGGCGACGATCTGCCTGTGAATGTACTCGATGGCGCCCACATCCAGGCCCCGGGTGGGCTGGACGGCGATGAGCAGCTGGGGATTCTTGTCGATTTCCCGGGCAATGATGGCCTTCTGCTGGTTGCCGCCGGACATGGAGCGGGCCACGGTGACGGGGCCCTGGCCGGAACGGACGTCGTACTGGTCAATCAGCCGCTCGGCATAGCTGCGGATGTTCTTCCGCCGCAGGAAGCCCAGCTTGTTGGTAAACTCCGGCTCAAAGTACCGCTGCAGGATCATGTTGTCCTCCAGGGTGTAGTCCAGCACCAGGCCGTGCTTGTGGCGGTCCTCGGGGATGTGGCTCATGCCGAGGACGCTGCGGCGGCGGATGGGGGCGTTGGTGATGTCCTGGCCGCACATGGTAACGGTGCCGCCGGATACGCTCTCCAGACCGGAGATACCGTAAACCAGCTCGCTCTGGCCGTTGCCGTCGATGCCCGCGATGCAGACGATTTCTCCCGCGTGCACCTGGAAGCTGACGTTTTTCACGGCGTTGTTCCTGTGCACCTTGGAGGGGACGGTGAGGTCCTTAACGTCCAGCACAACCTCCGCCGGATGGGCTTCGCCCTTCTGCACGGCGAACTCCACGTCCCGGCCCACCATCATCCGGGACAGCTCGGCCTTGTTGGTGTCCGCGATGCTTACGGTGCCGATGTACTTGCCCTTGCGCAGCACGGTGCACCGGTCTGCCACGGACATGATTTCGTTGAGCTTGTGAGAGATGAAGAGGATGGACTTGCCCTCCGCCGCCAGATTCCGCATGATCTGCAGCAGCTCCTCAATCTCCTGAGGGGTCAGCACGGCGGTGGGCTCGTCGAAAATCAGAATTTCGTTGTCCCGGTAGAGCATTTTCAGGATTTCGGTTCTCTGCTGCATACCCACCGAGATATCCTCAATCATGGCGTCGGGGTTCACCCGCAGGCCGTACTTTTCCGACAGCGCCATCACCTTTTCCCGGGCCTGGGTACGCTGAAGGAAACCGTGCTTCGTGTCCTCATCGCCCAGAATGATGTTGTCCAGCACGGAGAAGCATTCCACCAGCTTGAAGTGCTGGTGCACCATGCCGATG
Organism: uncultured Clostridia bacterium; assembly: GCA_945836055.1. Classification (GTDB taxonomy): domain Bacteria; phylum Bacillota; class Clostridia; order Oscillospirales; family Oscillospiraceae; genus Faecousia. The sequence goes on from CAMAKJ010000116.1 coordinate 4,172, forward strand.
CCCAGGGCGTTGGCATCGTTGGGGTTGTTGATTTTAACCTCCACGCCGTCCTTCTTGATGATGCCCTCCTCCGCCTGGTACAGGCCGAACAGAACGCTCATCAGCGTGGACTTGCCCGCGCCGTTTTCCCCCAGCAGAGCGTGGATTTCCCCCTTTTTCAGCTGAAGCGTAACGTGATCGTTGGCGATGATTCCCGGGAAGCGCTTGGTGACGTTCACCATTTCGATTGCGTAAGGTGCTTCCTGCAATCCGATTACCTCCTTCTATGCGTTCGCAGCCTTGCCCGCCGCCCCGGCGGTGCCGAAACGGGAAATCTCCGCAGAAGAACGCAGATTTTATAAACACGCTTTTATTATACACAACACACTCTCAGAATTCAAATAAAATCCTGTGGAAAATGCAAATATTTTGAAGCGGAGCGCAAATCCCCCGGACGGGTGTTCGTCCGGGGGAAACGGGTGTCAGCGCAGCCGGTTTTGGAAGAAATCGTTGCCGTCGGTGGCCTGGGTGGCGATCAGGTAGGGCATGATGATGACATCGTCAATGTCGTATTCCTCCACCAGCTGGGCCACGCTTTTCTGATGGTACTTCCGGTAGTCGATGGCGTAGATGTTGTGGTAATTCTGGGTCAGGAAGGGGACGTAGCAGTTGCCGAAGGAATCCTTGACCACCAGGCAGTTGGGCGCGTCCGGCAGGCTGTCGTTGATCACATGCACCATGGGCCGGTCGCTGGCCAGGAAGGCGGAATACCGGGAATTCTTGCTCTGGGTGGTTCTGTCGGCGATGAGGGGCCACAGCGTGGGCTTGTCCGCCCCCTCAAAGTAGGCGTACATGGTGATGTCCCCCTGGGGCACATAGCAGTCCAGGGTATCCACAGTCAGCCGCTGGGGCCAGCGCACCTTGCCGTAAAGGGAACCGGCGAAGTCTCCCTGGTTCCACAGCGTAAAGGAATCCAGGGGCGCGGCTTCGTAGCCCATGGCGTCGCAGTAGGCCTCGTAGGCATAGTAGGCGCCCAGGGCGGTCCAGTGGTGATCCGTGCGGAAGTAGATATATTCGTCGTTGTGCTTTACCAGATTGGAGAAGGTGTCCACCTTGACGACGCTGTCGCTCATGTTGTCGTGGAGGTAGCGGATCACCTCTTCCTGGTTGGCGCAGTGCAGCTGCTCCAGGTAATCCGGCGGGATCATGACGCCCACCGAGGTGGGGGCCGGCGCGCTGGCGACCCGGACGCCCTTTTCCGCCATCCGGTCGGCAAAGCCGCTGACGGAGGCGATGTAGCGGTCGCTCTGCCGCTGGGAGAATCCGAACTGGTTGTAGCCGGCGTCCCCGATCTGAATGGCCGCCCCCAGGGAGATTTCATTGCCCTCCACCTGCGCGCCGCCCCATTCCTCCGACTCCGGTTCGGTGGTTTCCTCCGGCACTTCCTCGGCCGTGGTTTCCTCCGTGGCGGC
>CAMAKJ010000117.1 GCA_945836055.1 uncultured Clostridia bacterium
GTTCCAAGTCCAAGCACTTCAAGATGGCCAAGCAGCAGGTCATGAAGTCCGGCAACTACGCTTTCGCAGGCCGCAAGCAGAAGAAGCGTGATTACCGCCGTCTGTGGATCACCCGTATCAGCGCCGCTGTCGCGCCCTACGGCATGAACTACTCCACCTTCATGAACGGTGTCAAGAAGGCCGGCATCGAGATGAACCGTAAGAGCCTGTCCGAGATGGCAATCCAGGACAGCGACGCGTTCGCCGCTGTCGTCGACAAGGCTAAGGCCGCTCTGAACTAATTGCACCCACGGAAGCCCCTGTCAGTTTTGACAGGGGCTTTTTGTGATAAACGGATGGTGAACCCATGGAACTGAAACTGGTTGCCCCGCGGGAAGGGAGGCTGTCGTCCTTCCTGACCCGGGAGCTGAACATGTCCACCGGCCTGATGAACCGCCTGAAATGGGGCGACGGCATCCGGGTAAACGGCGTTCCCCGGCACACGGACTACCCCGTGTGCCCCGGAGACGTGATTACCGTCCGCCTGGAAGAACCGGAACCGGTATACCCCGCCGAGGACGGCGAGTTGACGGTGCTTTACGAGGACGAGGGCATTCTGGTGGTGGACAAGCCCGCGGGGATGCTCATTCACCCCTCCCGGGCGAAAAATGACGGCACCCTTGCCAATCTGGTGGCAGGCTACTACCGGAAAACCGGGCAGAAATCCGCCTTTCACCCCGTAACCCGGCTGGACCGGGACACCTTCGGCATTGTCCTGCTGGCAAAAAACGCCCACCTCCACGCCCTGCTGCAGGAAACCGACGTGCGGAAAACCTACCACGCCCTGACCTTCGGCGGCCCCAATGCGGCGGAGGGGATCATCGACGCCCCCATCGCCCGGCTGCCCCTGCCCAGTCTGCTCCGGCAGGTCAGCCCGGAGGGGAAGCCCTCGGTGACGGAATTTCAGGTGCTTCGCCGGGAAACGGAAATCTGCAAGCTGGCGCTCCACCCGGTGACAGGGCGCACCCACCAGCTGCGGGTACACTGCGCTTACATGGGCTTCCCCATTCTGGGGGATCCCCAGTACGGCAGCTCCGAATCCCAGGCCCTTTCCGCCGAATTGGGGCTGCCCCATCAAATGCTCTGCGCCAGGCGCTTGGAATTTACCCACCCGCTCACGGGAGAGCCGCTGGCGCTGGAATCCCACATGGACGCGGAAGTGTCATACAGAAAGGAATGATACCACATGCAATATCGGAAAATCGTGCCCATCAAGGGCGGACGCACCTGCCTCCTGCGCAGCGCCACGGAGGCCGACGGGGAGGAAGTCTACCGTTTTTTCCACCTGACCCACGGCCAGACGGACTTTCTTCTTGCCTACCCCGACGAAAGCAGCTTTGACGTGGCGGGAGAGAAGCGGTTCCTTGCGGGCCTGGAGGCCAAGGACAACGCCATCATGCTCTGCGCCTATGTGGACGGGGTTCTGGCGGGCACCCTGGGAATGACCCCCATCGGCATGAAAACCAAGCTCCGCCACCGCGCCGAATTCGGCATTACGGTGGAGCAGTCCTTTCAGGGCCAGGGCATCGGCCGGGCGCTGATGAACGCCTGTATCGAGTGCGCGAAGCAGGCGGGCTACCTCCAGCTGGAGCTGGAGGCGGTGGCCGACAATGTTCCCGCGCTGACGCTCTACAAAAGCGCAGGCTTTCAGGAATACGGCCGCAATCCCCGTGGCTTCCGCACCCGGGACAACCGCTGGCAGGAGCTGGTGCTCATGCGTTTGGAATTGGACAGTTGAAAAGCAGGCGCGTTCCGGAACCAATCCGGAACGCGCCCATTTTTATACAGACTTCGGAGGCTACCGCGTAGGGGTGACCCTTGCGGTCACCCGTTGCCGGAGGCGCCGAATTCGCCCGACGTTGGCAAAAGGAGTCCGTTTCCCCGCCGGGCGACGGCAAGCGCTGTCCCTAAGCGAACACGGTTAAAAGCTAAGGCCGAAATCCAGCTCGTAGTAGTTCCCGGCAGCGTCCCGGTAGGCGTAGGCCTTGCCGTTTTCGTCCTTCAGAGAATCCGGCATGTACTTGTCCTTGTCGTAGCCGGGGACATCGTTGGGGCTGATGCAGACGCCCTTGCTGTTCACGGCGAGGACTTCATCGCCTCTGGGCAGGGTGATGGGCAGTTTTCCCACGGGGTGGAAGCGGCCGAACACCACGTCCAGCACGGCGGCGGGATAGGTGTCAAAGCCCGCCGTCAGGGCGTCGGCGCACCGCTCCACGTTTCCAACCTCCCAGGCCAAGGGGAAGTTGATGTTGGCAACGACCTTGCCGCCCCTGCCGTGCACCGCGGCGGCGATTTCGGCAATCCGCCCCACACCGGACAGGGTGGTTTCTTCGTGGGTCGCTTCCACGGGGCAGCCGGTCTCGTCCACGTTGTGGACGGTCTTGCCCTCGCAGATGTCCAGCTCCAGATACCCGGCGGTAGCGTTGAAATACTCGCCGGAGGAAGGATTCACAAACAGGACGGCAATGTCCGCCTGGGTGTAATCGTCGGTGAGCTCCACCTCGCCCAGCATCTCCCGCAGAGCCTTGGTTGCCGCCGTTCCCTGGTCAGGATTCTTGTGGAACGCCTCGGCGTAGACCTTCTTCCCGGCGGTTCTGCCGGCGGTGAGAGGCAGCGTGCCGTCGTTTTTCAGCAGCACCACACTCTCCCGGTGGGCTCTGGCGGCGTTATCCCAGTCGGCGGGCGTAGCGCAGACTTCCTCCGCTTTCTTCGCGTCCCGGTAGGTGTTCTCGAACATGCCCAGCTCAAACATTTCCGTCAGCGTCCGGGCAACCGCGCGGTTCAGCACCTCGTCGTTCAGCGTCACCATGTCAGGAGTGATACCCTCGGGCAGGGTGTGGGTGTCGTAGTAGCCGTTGGCGGCCCGGTCGTAGGCCTCCCGGCCGGCCTCATTGTCGAACAGGCCGGAAATCACGTCGATGCCCGCGTTGTTCACGGCAAAGCCGATCCGCTCGGGGATATCCAGCATTTCCACGCCCCAGCACATGTTGTGAACGATGCCGGTGTCGGAGTTCAGGTAGCCCTCAAAGCCCATCTGACCTCGGAGAATGTCGTGGACGAACACCCGGTTGTAGGCAAACCCGTAGGGATCGAAGCGGATGTCCTTCCCCTCGCAGTCTTGCTGCACAGCGGACTTTTCCGCCGAGGGCTTGGAATAGTAGGGCATGATGGAGGAGGTATGCTTGGCCACAGCGGCCTTGAAGCCCGGCATGTGGTACTTTTGCAGGGAGCCGGGGGTGGCATAGACGTTCCACTGCCCCGCCGCGTAATGGGGATCGAAGCCGTTTTCCCGGGGGCCGCCGCCGGGGAAGTGCTTGGTGGTGACGGCCACGCCGTCCGGGGTGACGCCGTTTTCGCTGCCTTGAATCCGGGGGATGATATGCTCCATAATCTCACAGATCAGGTCAGGATCCTCGCCGAAGGTGCCGTAGGTGCGCTGCCAGCGGGGGTCGGTCATGCAGTCGGCCATGTACATATAGCCCTTGCGCAGATTGCAGGCATTCCAGCTGCGGCGGGTTGCGTCCGCCCACTGGTCGGCCACTTCCATGCCGCTGCCCCGGATGGCGGCGGCAATGCCCAGGGTGCCGGGCCAGGTGGGGAACACGCCGCCGGCATCGTTCATGCCGAAGACGATCTCGCCGTTCTCGTTCCGGGAATTGGACGCCACGGACACGGGGACAAACCGGTCGCATTCTTCGGCAACGGCCTGCAGCTGGTTTAAGTAATCGGTCATATCCTCAGGCCGGGCGTTTTCCCGGACGATGGTGTGCCGGGCGAACCAATCCTTAATCAGGGTGGTAGTGCCGGGCAGGTTCTGCTCGCCGAAGATGGTCTTCTGATGCACCTCCGCCTCGTCCAGCACGCCGGACTCGTCAGGACAAGCAACGTGACCGGGAATCCGGGCGCTGGGGTACTTTGGCCCCATCCGCCAGTCGGAGATGAACAGCTGTCCGATTCTCTCGTCCACGGTCATCTGCTGAACATAGGCGGCGGCACGCTCCTTTGCCGGGAGCCGCCAGTCGTTGACAGTGGAAACGGTGCCGGAGCCGTCAATATCCTTGAAATACAGCCCGTTCTGCGCAATCACCCGCCGGGCAACGGTGGTAATATCCGGGCCGCCGGGGTTGTGGTAGGTTTTGAAATGATCGCTTGCTTTTTTTGCCATAGTGTTTCCTCCAAAATCAGAAGAGCGTACCTCCTCCGGAATATACGGAGTTATTATCGCAGATTTTGGGAAGGAATCCTAGTGGCAATCTGCCAGAAATCCGCAGGTGCCCTTTTGTGGAGAGTAGATGAAAAACAAGGCACCGGGGCGGTTTTGAACCGCTCCGGTGCGTGTACTTCCGTTAAGCCCGCAGTCCCAGCGCCGCCGTCACCAGAATGCCCAGATTGTCCCGGTAGATTTCGTCGAATTGCTGTATGGGCAGCGGGTTCTCTCCGGAACCGGCCTCGATGGTGTAGCCGGGGCGGCGGAAGGTCTGGATGAACCAGTCCTTGTACCCCGCGAAGCTGGATTCGTAGGGCGTATCCGAAAGGGTATAGCCGCTGAGTCGGGCGAATTCCTCCCCCAGCGCCCGGGCGCCGGGCACCTCGTAGTCCTTAAACTGCCAGTAGATTACCTTCCCCTGGGTATGATACGCCAGTACCAGCGCCGGGTCAATTTCCTCCGTAAACTGGGCCAACGCAATGGATTCCCGCTGGTTCAGCGGGGCGCGTCCCACATAGTCCCGGGGGCCGGGTTTTGTGTACCCCTGGGAGAATTTGATTTCCCGAGCCTCCAGCCACCCCGCGGGGTACTGCAGATTCAGATCCACCCCCAGCAGATTGGCCTTCCACCCATCCGGGAAGGGGATTTGGGGATAATTGTCCGACAGGCGCTGGGCCGTCACAAATTCCAGCGTCCCCGGTTCGATGGCCCCGGTGACCAGATCCACCCCGTCCGGATCCACCATGGGCACGGCGTAGATGGTAGCGGCTCTGGAAATGTTCGCCGCCTCCACGCCGTAGAGCTTCCCGCCGTCCCGGATAGCCTGGGCCAGCTCCTCCATAAATTTCAGCAGCACCGGCGCGGTAATCCACTCATTGGCGTGGTGGGCAGCGGTATAGAGCACCTTCCGGTCTCCCCCACCCACGGACAGCATCCGCACGGGTCTGCCGAAGGCCGTGGTGGTCAGTACCCGGGTGCCCAGGAAGGGGTACGTATTCACCAGCTCCAAAATGGTTTTCTCGCACAGGGCGGAGGTCATCGGTACATCCGTTTTCACGATCGCCAAAATATCACCTCCTGGCAGAATATGCGCCGTAAGGGGGATTTGTGCGCTTTACATTTGGGAAAAGAATGGTATAATGAAGAAAAGCCGCAAGGAGGATTCCCATGACCTTTTCCTATTTTGACTATCTCATCGGCAATCTGGTTCTGCCGATTTTCTGTCTGGCCTTTCTGAGTGTGCCCCTCGTCCGGGGCATCGCGCGGACGGCGCGTCAGCTTGCCCGTGGGGAACGGGCTCAGATTCTGGGCGACTACCGGATGATCATTCTGCTCATCGTCATGCTGGCGGTTGCGGCGCTT
>CAMAKJ010000118.1 GCA_945836055.1 uncultured Clostridia bacterium
GGGCAAAAGCGGCTCGATACCCGAGCGGCGGGGTCATGACCCCGCCCTACGGAGGAATTACACCAAATTACAATTTTCCTAACAGCTGAGTTAAGCCGATATGCACATAATAAAAAGCTCCCTGCAAAACCGGCAGTGTTCCGGGCTTTGCGGGGAGTTTGCGTATCCGTCACAGATTGCACAGCAGCTGTGCCAGAGCATCCCAGTCGTCGCCTTCAAATTCGTAATGGCGGCAGTCCCGGGGCGCTTTTCCGGGCAGCAGGTCAGGATCGGCCGCCGCCTGATCCGAGGGGGTCAGGCCGGTGTGCATGTACAGCGTATCCAGACCGACCGCCGCCGCTCCGGCGATGTCCGTCTGGCGGTCGTTCCCGATCATCAGGCATTTGTCCGGATCCAGGTGTCTGCCCTCCAGCAGAGCGTGAAAAAAACGGGTATCCGGCTTCCGGCAGCGGTAGTCCGAGGACAGGAAAATGCCGTCCAGCTGCTCCCCCAGCCCCAGATACCGCAGCTCGTAAGCCGTGAATACCTGCTGGGCGTTGCTCAGCAGCCACAGCCGGAGGCCCTTTTCCCGCAGCGCCGCCAACCCTTCCAAAACGCCCGGGTACAGCCGGATATACGCCAGGGAGAGGATGCGGAAAAACTGGGCCGCGTTCTTGCCCAGCGCCGGCGCATTGTCAGATACTCCCTTTCTTTGGAACAGCTCCGCCATAACCTCCTCAAAGGGGATATCCGGGAAGCACTCATAGCTCTGCCCCGCCTTTGCCTCCCGGGCGGACATAACGTCCCCGAAAGCCCGCTTCAGTCCGGGGCCTGTGTAGTGCGCACCATAGAAGCCAAAATATACCGCGGTTTTCTCCCAGACGGCGTCGCTTTCCTCCGTGTGAATATCCACCAGCGTGCCGTACAGGTCAAAAATCAGGTCCGTGTATTTCATGAACGTTTCCTCCGTTTTTCCAGGGAAATCAGGGAGGCTCCCTCCTCTGCCGTCTATGATAACAAAAAGACCGGAATCTGTCCAGAGGGCATTCGCGTTATCGCAGGGCCGAAAAATATCGCATGGATACCCCCGCAGAAACCGTCCCCGTTTTTTGGCTTCCGGTTTGGGTAAATTCCAAAACCGGGGGGACGCGGCAAAGTAGCGCCGCGTCCCCTTATAATTTCTTATTGGAATACTCAGATCAGTACCCCGTCGCAATGGTCAATCTCGTGCTGAATAATTTGCGCCGTCCACCCGGTGAACGTCCTCAGGCGGGTTTGGAAATCCAAGGTCTGGTACTGCACCTTGATTTTCTCATACCGCTTCGTCTTTCGCGGGCCGCCCGGCAGGGAAAGGCAGCTTTCCTCCGTTTCGTACGCCCCCGCCCTCTTGATGATCTCCGGATTCAGCATGACCATATAGCGTCCTTCGTTGTCAAAGGCAATGATCCGCCTGCTCACGCCAATCATATTCGCCGCCATGCCGACGCAGGTTTCCCTATGGGCCGAAAGGGTGTCCAAAAGGTCCCGGGCCGTCTGCAAATCCGCCTTTGTGGCCAAATCGGATTTCTGCGCCAGGAAAATGGGATCGTGGATTAGCTCTCTGACCATGAAAACGCTCCTTTTTTGTGAGATTTCGTCCGCCGTGCTGCGGTGCCCGCAGTTCCCATTGTGCGGTGCTGCTCTAGGGAACCCATTGAGAAATGGGCGTCAGAGCCATCTGAACATAGTCACCGGGGTCGGTGGTGTAGGTCATGTCAATGAGTTCCCCATCCTCCAGCTTCAGGGTGGTGACGAAGCTCTCATTCCAGCCTGCGGAACCCAGGTTGGCGAAATTCCGGCCGCCTGCATAGTAGTAGCGGCAGCGTTCCGTACTGTCAAACAGCAGCAGGGGCACGCCGTCTCTCATCGTGTACAGGGAGAAAATCAGCTTTCCGAAGAACGGGTCCTCTTTGATGGCGCCGATGACCAGTTCCGACACGCCGTCCCCGTCCAGATCGGCGACCGCGTAGCCGATGTCCTCCGTGGGATCGTCGAAAACGCTGTCCGCCGCCATGTAATTCAGCCCGGCCTCCATCATCTCCGCCCCATCCCAGAGCTCGTGCAGGGCGGTGTAGTATTCCCCGATCACGGCGGCATAGGCCTCCGGCACGGTTGACGCTTCCTCAGGAGCAGGCTCTTCCTCAGCCGGTTCGCTTTCGGCGCTCCAGATGGGATATTCCGCCCTGGCGGTCTTCACGACAACCTGCCTGATCTCGCCCTTAACCGGAATCGTGATATCGAAATCCCCCGTCTCGAAGATGCCGAATACCGCGCTGAAGCGAAATCCCACCAGCAGCGTTCCGTCCCGCTCCTCGGCGTAATAGCCGCAGAACCCCGTCGGGAAGGACCCCGGATAGAATCCGGTCAGGCGGACACTGTCCGGTTGTACCTCCACGGACGCAATGCCCGCGCTCTCGCAGGCGCGGAAACCGCCCAGCTTCCAGCCGTAGCGACCCAGCAAAAAGACGATCAGCAAAGCGGCGGCCACTGTCGCCAGCACCGCGGCGGCACGGGTCAGGATTCTTCTTGATTTCTTTGCTTTCATGTGCCCGCTCCGTTACATTGCGTTTTGATACCAGGACACGACCGCTGTCAGATTTTCTTCGCTGACACGGCTGCCGCCGTTGCGCATCATATCCAGCATGGCGTCTTCTTCGGGCGTGCGGTCTGCTTTATCTGCCAGCGCCTTGCCCACGGTTTTGCCCATCACGGTCATCATCAGCTTATATACGCCCTTCAGGCGGGCCAGATCGAAGCCGCCCTGGAGAGTAAACACCGGCATGGCGTCGCTCAGCGCGTTGGCCTTGCGCAGATCCTCCATCTGAGAACCGGTCGGCCCCATTCCCACGCCGCAGACCGCCGCCACCTGGTACCGGCGGGCCGCTTTGGCGTATCCCTGCACCTTCCCCGCCATGAGCCAGCCCAAATAAATCACGGCGTTTCCCCGGGGCAGCTTCTTACCGGCCTCCTCCAGGGAATAAACCGGAAGCCCGGTCTTCTTTGCCAGCAGCTGGGCGTACTGCCGGGTATAGCCCGTGTTGGATGTGTACACGATTGCGTTTGGTTTCATAAACTCGCTCCTTCCGCGGTTTGCTCCCGTATTTCGGTTACAGGATTATTCTACAGGAACGCCATTCGGTTTACCAGTCCTGTTTTGCAGGGAAATGTGTCAATTTTATAGCATCCAGGCGCAGGGCAGGAAGCGGCTTCTTCCGTGCTCTGCGCCTTTCAGTCGTCCGTTCTTTCAAGCCGAACCGTTACCCGGCTTTGCCCGCCCACCGTGCAGGTGAACAGGGTCAGATCCCAGTCTCCGCTTTCCATTCCCTCCACGTCCGTGGGGCTCAGCGTTTCCAGCCCCACCACCTGGTAGGTGTACACATTGTCGTCCATGTCGGTGAATTGTACCACGTCCCCCTCCCGGAGGCTTTTCAGCCTGCCGAAGTGGGAGGAATAGTTGTGAGCGCAGAGAATCAGGCTGCCGTTGTAGACCGAGCCCTCATACCGGCAGGGCGCGATCCTCAGGTTGGTATAGTCCCACTGGCTCAGGACGGGAAGCTCCAGCTCCAGCGCCGGGATGGTCAGGACCCCGATGTAGTCCCGCCCGCGGATGGTGCGAACCGGCATTTCCCGCTGGGGCTCTTCCATTGCTTCCGGCAGCTCCGGCGGCTCCGTCTGCCCGGGGACGGTCTGCGCGGGAACCGTCTGCTCCAGCGCCTGGCTCATTTCCTCCAAAACCACATCGGACTGCCGCTGGGCCTGATAGGATTCGTTCCGGTTGTAGGCGGCAAGGAAAAGGGCCGCCGCCAGAAGCAGCAGCCCCAGGTTAATCCAGGCGGTTCCCCGTTTAGGCTTCATCCTGACCCCTCCGGCGGCGGATCAGGCCCACAGCAATGCAGGCAAGTCCCCCGCAGACCAGCACCGGCACCGGCCACCACAGCTGTCCGGTCTGGGGCAGCTTACCAGGCTTCCCCGGTTTTTCCGGCGGCTTTGTGGGCGGCGTTGTCTCCGTCGTCTTTTCCAGCTCGGTCTTGACCTCCGCCCGGACGTCATACTGGTATTCCGCCCCGTCATAGTAGGGCAGACTCACCAGGAAGGGCGCCACGGCGTAGTAGCCATCGGCAGGCGCGGTCTGAATGATCAGGTACAGGCCCTGGGGAAGGCCATCGCCGTCATTGTCGAATTTGGCCCTTCCGTCCTTCACCGGCTCATGGGTGCCGATAATCCCGTTGTCCTTGACGAATTCGGCCAGGCTTTCGGCAATCTCCGCCGAATTTTCCAGATCGCCGAATTCCCCATCCCACTGGGTAAACCTTCCGGTTTTGGCGAAGCTGTAGTTGCCGTCGTCCTCGGCCACCTCGCCCACGGGGTACAGCGTCAGCTCGCCGCCGGAAAGGGGCTTTCCGTCGTAGCGCATATTCACCGTGATGCTGCCGGTTCTTCCCGTCTCCGGCACGGCGTGGGCCTGAGCCGGCAGGGCCAGGGCCGCGATAGTCAGAACGGCCAGCAGGATTGACGCAATGGTTCTTTTCATGGCAAAACCTCCAATCGGGCAGCTTATTTTTTCCGTTTGGGAAGCAGCAGAAGGACCAGCAGCACCAGCAGCATGGGAATCGCCACAATGGGCGCCACGATCAGCGGCTCGATCTGGATGGCGTCCGCCGTTACGCGGACGGTTTTCGCTTCCTCGATATTGTCAATCCGGTGACCCCGCACCAAAAGCCTATGGGTGTTGATGCCGTAGGGGGTGCAGGTCACCAGGGTACAGTAGTCCTTTCCTTCCTCGATCTGCAGAGCGGCGGTTTCCTGAGGCTCCACGATCAGAATCTGATCCACCTCGTAGGTCAGCACCTCGTCCAGCACCCGGAGCAGGAAGGTATCGCCCTCCCGGAGCTTATCCAGGTTGGTGAACAGCTTGGCGCTGGGAAGGCCCCGGTGGCCGGAGAGAACACAGTGGGTGCTTTCTCCCCCCACGGGCAGGCTGGACCATTCCAGGTGCCCCACGGCGATCTGGAGGACGGATTCCTCGGTGCCGTGATAGATTGGCAGGCTCACGTCGATTTCGGGGATTTCGATATAGCCCATGACGCCCAGGCCGGACATGTCCAGCAGCCGCGCATATTCCGCTTTCTGCTCGTCGGAGAGCAGGTAGGTGTTGCTCCGGGTCAGGAGGGATTGGTTGTAGCTTGCGGCGTCCTGCCACAGCTGGTCATAGGCGTCGTTGTCCAGGTTGGCCACCTCCTCGGCATAGGTGGCAATGGCCCGGGTCTGGTGAAGGGAGTTCCAGTAATTGCTGACGGAGGGGTACAGCAGCAGGGACAGCCCTGCAAGAAGGATCAGGACGAGAAGCAGGGTTATGAAATTGCCTTTATTCTTCTTCATGCAGGGTTCTCCTTGCCGCTGCTTCCCCGGGGAGGGTGGCTCCCCGGGAAGCGGCGGAGTTGGTATTCAGAAACGGATTATGGTACGGGAATCAATCCTTAACGCTCATGCGCTTCTTGGTGACCAGCAGCACAACGGCAGCCAGAACCAGCACGGAGCCCAGGACATAGAAGATGGTGGTGCCCATGCCGCCGGTG
>CAMAKJ010000119.1 GCA_945836055.1 uncultured Clostridia bacterium
GGCTTTGATGGTGTGCATCCGGTTTTCCGCCTCGTCAAAGACGATGGACTGGGGCCCTTCAAAGACCTCATCGGTGACCTCCATGCAGGGAATGCCGAATTTGTCGAAAATCTGACGGCCGATGGTGGTGTTCAGATCGTGGAAGGCGGGCAGACAGTGCATGAAGCGGCACTGCTTTCCGGCGTTGGCCATCAGCGCTTTCGTCACTCGGTAGGGGGTCAGATCGTCTATCCGCTCCTGCCACACGCTGTCCGGCTCGCCCATGGAGACCCACACGTCGGTGTAGATCACGTCAGCGCCCCGGGTTGCTTCCATGGGGTCGGTAAGAAATTCCAGGATAGCGCCGGTCTCCGCCGCAATGGCCTGACACCGGGCAACCAGAGCCTCGTCCGGGAAATACTTCTCCGGGGCGCAGGCCACAAAGTGCATTCCCATTTTGGCGCAGCCAACCATGAGGGAGTCACCCATATTGTACCGGGCGTCGCCCATGTACACCAGCTTTTTGCCCTTCAGGCTGCCGAAATGCTCCCGGATGGTGAGAAAATCCGCCAGAATCTGGGTGGGGTGGAATTCGTTGGTCAGACCGTTCCAGACGGGAACGCCGGAATACTTTGCCAGATCCTCCACAATGGTCTGGGCGTAGCCTCGGTATTCGATACCGTCGAACATCCGCCCAAGCACCCGGGCGGTGTCGGCGATGGACTCCTTCTTGCCCATCTGGGAGCCGCTGGGGCCTAAGTAGGTGGTGCTCATGCCCAGATCGTGCCCCGCCACCTCAAAGGCACAGCGGGTGCGGGTGGAGTCCTTTTCAAACAGCAGGGCGATGTTCTTGCCCTCGTGGAGGCGGTGGGGAATCCCTGCCTTTTTCTTTGCCTTCAGCTCCGCAGCCAGATCCAGCAGGTATTCGATCTCCGCCGGGGTGAAGGACAGCAATGTGAGAAAACTTCTGCCTTTCAGATTCATGTGTTGCCTCTCAATTCCTTTGCCGCCTCCGGAATCGTGTCCACGGCAAATTGCAGATCCTCCATGGGAATGTTCAGGGCGGGCAGCAGCCGCACCTTGTCCTTGGCGGTCAGACACAGCACGCCTTTGTCCATACATCTGCGCACAACCTCTCCGGCAGGCGCGGCGGTTTTGATGCCGATCATCAGCCCCATGCCGGTGACGCTTTCCACCCCCGGCGCGCCGTTCAGACGGGAAAATACATACGCGCTCTTCTCCCGAACCTCCGCCAGAAAGGCATCGTCCAGACGGCTGAGTATGCTTACCGCGCCGGCACAGCATACGGGGTTGCCGCCAAAGGTGGAGCCGTGATCCCCGGGGCCGAGGACGGAGCGCACCTTTTCTCCCAGCAGCGTGGCGCCGATGGGCAGGCCGCCGCTTAAGCCCTTGGCGGTGGAGACGATGTCCGGCTGAATGCCGAAGTGCATGTAGCCGTAGAGCATACCCGTACGTCCGTTGCCGGTCTGCACCTCGTCTATCATCAGCGGGATGTCCTTTTCATGGGCAATGTCCGCAGCGGCCTTGACAAACGCGGACGTCAGGGGAATGACGCCGCCCTCCCCCTGAACGGGCTCCATGAGAATGCCCGCGACATTGTGTTCTGCCACAGCCTTTTGGAGCGCTTCGATGTTGTTGGCCTCCACATGGACAAAGCCGGGAGTCAGGGGCTGAAACAATTCGTGGAAATGGTCCTGACCGGTGGCGGCCAGGGTGGTGAGGGTGCGGCCGTGAAAGCTGTTTTTCAGCGTTACGATGGTGAAGCAGTCCCCGCCCTTTTTCTCGGCGGAGTATTTCCGGGCGGCCTTGATGGCGCATTCGTTGGCTTCCGCGCCGGAGTTGGAGAAGAAAACCTTCTTCATGCCGGTTTTCTCGCAGAGCAGTTTCGCGAGAACGGCGCAGGGCTCCGTGTAATACAGGTTGGAGGTGTGCTGCACCATGCCCAGCTGGGCGATGACCGCGGCCTTCCAGGCGTCGTCGCCGATGCCAAATGCTGCCACGCCGATGCCGGAGCCCATATCCACATAGGTTTTGCCCGCTGCATCCGTTACTCGGCTGCCCTTTCCCGAGACGATCTCCACGGGAAAACGGCTGTATGTTCCTGCCACATAGGTTTGATCCAGCTCTGTGATGGTCATGTCAATCACCTCTTACCAGCGTGCCCGCGCCTTCGTTGGTCAGCAGCTCCATGAGAATGGAGTGGGGCACCCGTCCGTCCAGAATTACCACGTTTTTCACGCCCTTGCCGATGGCCTCGATGCAGCAGTCCACCTTGGGGATCATGCCGCCGGAGATGACGTTCTGGGCAAAGAGCTGCCTGGCCTGGCTGACCCGCAGCTCCGGAATCAGGGAGTTGGGGTCGTCCTTGTTATAGAGAATGCCGTCGATGTCCGTCATCATAATCAGACGCTCCGCGTGAAGCGCCCCCGCGATCCAGGCGGCGGCGGTGTCGCCGTTGATGTTGTAGGTGTTGCCCTGCCGGTCGCCGGCGATGGTGGAAACCACCGGGATGTAGTTTTTCTCCAGCAAATCCAGGATGGGCTGGGCGCGAACCTTGGTAATCTCGCCCACATAGCCCAGGGCTTCATCCTTCATCCGGGCTTCCAGGATACCGCCGTCGATGCCAGAAAGACCCACGGCGTGGCCACCCTTCATCTGCAGCAGATTGACCAGGGTTTTGTTCACCTTGCCTGCCAGCACCATCTGGACGATGTCCACGGTCTCCTTGTCCGTGACCCGCAGGCCGTCCACGAACACCGCTTCCTTGCCCAGACGCTTCATGGTCTGGCTGATTTCCGGCCCGCCGCCGTGGACCAGCACCACCTTCACGCCGATGAGCCACAGCAGGGCGATATCCTCCATGACCTGCTGCTTCAGCTCGTCGCTGACCATGGCGTTGCCGCCGTACTTGACGACGACGATTTTGCCGCGGTACTGCTTGATGTAGGGCAGCGCCTGGGTCAGCACCTCGGCCCGCTGCCGGTTGGTAAATTGTGCTTCCATGACTTCCTCCGTTACGTGCGGTAATCTCCGTTGATTTTCACATAGTCGTAGGTCAGATCACAGCCCCAGGCGGTGGCGGAAGCATCGCCGCTGTGCAGGCCCACTAGGATTTCGATTTCCTTTTGAAGCAGGATTTCCTTGGCTTTCTCCTCGGAGAAGTCCACGCCCGCGCCGTCCCGGCACACCAGAATTTCTCCCGCCGCGCTGTGGAAGGAGACGTCTACCTTATTTACGTCCACCTTCGCGCCGCTGTAGCCGATGGCGCAGAGCACCTGGCCCCAGTTGGCGTCGGCGCCGAACATGGCGGCCTTCAGAAGGCTGGAGCAGATGACGCTCTTGGCGACGGCTTTCGCCGTGGCCAGGTCCGCTGCGCCGCTGACCCGGCACTCCAACAGCTTGGTGGCGCCCTCGCCGTCCCCGGCGATTTTCCGGCACAGGGCGACGGTGACGGAGTTCAGCGCTTTCATGAAAACGTGAAAATCCTCCCCGTCGCCGGTGATGGTATCGTTCCCTGCCAGACCATTGGCCAGCACCGTCACCATGTCGTTGGTGGAGGTGTCGCCGTCAATGGAAACCATGTTGAAAGTGTTGGCAATATCCCCGGAGAGGGCCTTTTGCAGCATGTCCGGGGAGATGGACACATCGGTGGTGAGGAACACCAGCATGGTCGCCATGTTGGGGTGGATCATGCCGCTGCCCTTGGCAATGCCGCCGATGCGGCAGGTTTTGCCGCCCAGGGTGAATTCTACGGCCACTTCCTTTTTTACGGTGTCCGTGGTCATAATGCCCTCGGCGGCGGAGGCGCTGCCGGTTTCCGACAGCCCTTTTGCCAGCCGGGGCAGGGCCTCCGCGATGGGATCGATGGACAGGGGCTGCCCGATGACGCCTGTGGAGGCCACGATCACGTCCTCGGGGGAAATGCCCAGCTGCTTCGCGGCTAGCTCGCTCATGGCCTCGGCGATTTCAATGCCGTTGGCGTTGCAGGTGTTGGCGTTGCCGCTGTTGCAGATCACCGCCTGGGCGGTGCCGTTGGCCAGGTGGCGTTTGGTTACGGTAAGGGGCGCACCTTTTACCAGATTTGTGGTGTATACCGCCGCTGCGCTGGCGGGCACTTCGCTGAAAATCAGCGAAAGATCCTTCTTCGTTTGGCTTTTCCGGATGCCGCAATGGACGCCATTGGCGGTAAAGCCCTTCGCGGCGCATACGCCGCCCTCAATTGCTCTCATAATTCTCTCCTATTTTCGCCTGTGTCAGCCAAGATTCAGGCCCGTGGCTTCATCCACGCCCAGAAGAATGTTCATGTTCTGAATCGCCGCGCCGGAAGCGCCTTTGCCCAGATTGTCGAACAGGGCGGTGACCATGGCCCGGTTCTCGCTGCCGCTGACCGTGATGCGCATGGTGTCCTTTCCGGCAAGGGTGTCCGCGTAAATGACGCCCTCATCGCCCCCCAGAGGCGCGACGCTCACCAGACGCTGATTTGCGTAATGCCCGCTTAGGCACTCCCATACCTGTCGGGCATCAAAGCCGGGGAGCAGGACGGAGGTTGCCATGCCTGCGTAAAAGTCCCCCAAGATGGGGGAGAACACCGGCGGTCTCTCCAGACCGCAGACCTTCTGCATTTCGGGCAGATGCTTGTGGTTCAGACTGGTAGCGTAAATCCGGTGGCTTTCGTGGCGGGGGTCCCGGTCGGGGGCCTCATACTCCGCAATCAGCTTCTTGCCGCCGCCGGAGTAGCCTGTGAGAGAGTAAGCCGTCAGGGGAAAGTCCGCCGGGACAAGGCCGTTTTTCACCAGCGGGTACACCGAGGCGATGAAGCCGCTGGCATGACAGCCGGGGTTGGCAATGCGTTTGCTGTTTTGAATGGCCCGCCGGTGCTCCGCCGACAGCTCCGGGAAGCCGTAGGCCCACCGGTCAGCCGTCCGGTGGGCGGTGGAGGTGTCGATAATGGCCGTTTCCGGGTTTTCCACCAGGGAAACCGCCTCCACTGCCGCAGCATCCGGCAGGCATAAAAATGCGATGTCCGCCAGATTCAGCATCCGGCGGCGCGCATCGGTGTCCTTACGGGTATCCTCCGGCAGGAAAAGCAGCCGGATGTCCTTCCGGCTGCCCAGCCGCTCGTAGATGCGCAGGCCGGTGGTTCCGGCGCTGCCGTCGATAAATACGTTGGTCATGAGAGCCGCTCCTTTACATAGTCAAGCTGGGCTTCCACGGAGGAAGCGGAGGTGCCGCCCTCGGAGATTCGCTTCTCCACGCAGGTGGTCAGATCGATGTCCTGATAGAGATCCTCCGCAAACAGATCGCTGAAGGCTCTGTATTCTTCCAGGGGCAGGGTTTCCAGCACACAGCCCTTGGCGATGCATTTTGCTACGATCTGACCGGAAATCTTGTAGGCGCTGCGGAAGGGCATGCCCTTCTTCACCAGGTAGTCCGCCAGGTCGGTGGCGTTGATGAAACCGCCCTGTGCGGCTTTTTTCATGGTTTCGGGCTTCACGGTCATGGTGGCCAGCATGGGGGCAAAGACCTTCAGGCACATCTTCACCGTGTCCACGGCGTCGAAAACGGCCTCCTTGTCCTCCTGCAT
>CAMAKJ010000120.1 GCA_945836055.1 uncultured Clostridia bacterium
GGCCCTGGCCCTGCACATGGGTGCGCCAGCCCTTCTCCACCATGGCCCAGTTGGCCTCGTAGCGGTCCATGGTGATCTGCATACGGCCGCCGCCGGAGGCGATGGCGTAGTCGCAGCCGTCGGTATTCAGCTCGGCGAGCACCTTTTCCAGCATGTCCACATACTCCAGCGCGGAGGTGGCGGGCACGTCACGGCCGTCCAGCAGGATGTGGCAGTAGGCCTTCCTCACGCCCTCGGCGTGGGCCTGCCGCAGCAGGGCGATGAGGTGATGAATGTTGGAATGGACGTTGCCGTCGGACAGCAGGCCCAGGAAGTGCATGGCCTTGCCGGAAACGGCGTTGGCAACCAGATCCTTCCAGGTTTCGGACGCGTACAGCGCGCCGTTTTCGATGGACTCTCCCACCAGCTTCGCGCCCTGAGAGTAGACCTGACCGCAGCCCAGGGCGTTGTGGCCGACCTCGGAGTTGCCCATATCGTCGTCGCTGGGCAGACCGACGGCAGTGCCATGGGCCTTCAGGTAAGTATGGGGGCAGGTAGCCAGGAGCTTGTCCAGCGTGGGGGTCTTGGCAACCGCGACCGCGTCGCCGCTGCCGCCGTCACCCTTGCCGACGCCGTCCATGATAACCAGAACAATGGGTTTTTCCATGAGTATTCCCTCCAAAAGCGAGTGATTCGCACAATTTTGCATTCTATTGGATTGTATTATTTTACATCATTTTTGCCGAACTTACAACCACTTTTTTATTTTTTCCGTTACAGACAAAAAAACTTCCGGAAAAATCAGAAAATGTGTGATTTTTCCGGAAGTTGTTAAATATGTTTTAAGCAAAGCCCGTTTCAGCGGAGGCGCGGGATCAGTCCTCGTAATCCTCTCCCCGCCGGCTCCTGTAAATCAGCAGCCCGATGAGCAGCAGGCTCAGGGTGCCGGACACGATGAGCACACCGATGAGAATGCCCATCACGGGGGATTTCCCGGAATCCGCTTCCGGTTCCGGTGTGGGGAGAGTGTGAACCTCCGTTGCCTGGGTCGTCGGCGTCTCGGTGGCCTCGGTGGTGGGGGCTGTCGTGGGCGCAGTCGTCGGAACCGTCGTGGGTACGGTGGTCGGCTCGGTTGTGGGTTTGGTCGTGGGTGCGGCGGTGGATTCCGCAGGCGCTCTGGTTTCCGTGTCGAACCGGAAGGGGTCGGAGCCGTCGGCGGTGAGCACCTGCAGCCGTCCGTGGAAGTTGGTTTCCAGCTCCTCCACATACTGCTCCGGCCAGACGTTGTTCACCGGGCAGTAGATGGTGATTGTGCCGCCGTTCCACAGGCAGTTGGCGTTGAAGGAGGGCATACCGCCATCGCAGTAGACCTCCGTCAGGTTGGTGCAGCCCTCAAAGCAGCTGGGGCCAAAGCGTCGGAAGGAGGCAGGCAGGGAAATCTTGGTCAGCCCTTCGCAGGACTGGAAGGCCTTCTCCCCGATTTCCTTCAGGGAACTGCCGAAATCCACCGCCGTCAGGTTCTGATAGCCGGTGAAGGCCCCCGCGCCCACGCTGGTCACGCCGCCGGAGAGAATGACGGTGTGAATGCTCTCCCGGCTGTCCGCCCAGGGCGCGCCGTCGGGGAAATCGTCCATATTGCCGCTGCCGGAGATGGTCAGGGTGCTGCCGTCCAGGGTCCAACTGAGGTTTTCCCCGCAGCGGTTGTCGGCACCGTCCTCTCCTTCGGTTTCCGCGGCAAAGGCGGCGGGCGCAAACAGCGTCAGCAGCAGACAGACTGCCGCAATGCAAATGGTAAATCGTTTCATAATATGTATCCTTTCTATGGTATCCGGAAAATGAACGAAGCGTCCCGCCCAGGGGCGGCACATGGTCGTTTTGTCACATCATAGCAAATCCCGCGGAAAAAATCTGTCAAAAAACGGCTCCGGAAGACTTCCGAAGCCGCTGGGACAGGTGTTTTGTCAGGCTTCGTCCTCCACCCGGCGGATATCCGCGCCGAGAGACCGGAGCTTTTCCACCAGATTCTCGTACCCCCGCTCAATGAAGTGGATGTGCTCCACATAGGTGGTCCCCTGGGCCGCCAGTCCCGCGATGACCAGCGCCGCCCCGGCGCGCAGATCATGGGCACAGACGGTGCTGCCGGTCAGATGGTCCACACCGGTGACCGTGGCGGTTTTGCCGTTGATGCGGATTTTCGCGCCCATGCTCTCCAGCTCCGTGCAGTAGCCGAAAAACCGGGTCTCGTAGACGCTCTCCGTCAGGCGGCTGACCCCGTTTGCCAGGGCCATGCACACGCAGACCTGGGCTTGCATATCCGTGGGAAAGCCGGGATAGGGACGGGTTTTCACGGTGGTCTGCCGCAGGCGGCTGGTGCGCATGATGCGGATGGAGTCGTCGTAATTGATGATCTTCGCGCCCATCTCCTGGAGCTTGTTGGTGATGCACTCCATGTGCTTGGGGATGACGTTCTGCACCAGCACATTGCCCCCCACGGCGGTGACCGCCGCGAGATAGGTGCCCGCCTCGATTTGGTCGGGGATGATGGCGTAGGTGCCGCCCCGCAGGGAATTGACCCCCCGGATCTTCACGGTATCCGTGCCCGCGCCGGTGATCCGGGCGCCCATGGTGTTTAGAAAGTTGGCAAGATCCACGATGTGGGGTTCCTTTGCCGCATTTTCAATCACAGTCTGGCCGGGAAGTAAGGTCGCCGCCAGCATGATATTCACGGTCGCTCCCACGGAGGCCATATCCAGACAGATGCGCCCGCCCTGCAGTCCCGCCTCGCCGGGAGTCAGGGCCACGTATTCCTCCGTCTCGTCCACGTCCGCCCCCAGCGCCAGGAAGCCCTTGATATGCTGATCGATGGGGCGGGAAGCGAAATTACAGCCGCCTGGCAGCGCCACATGGGCTTTCCCGAAGCGTCCCAGCAGCGCGCCCATCAGGTAATAGCTGGCCCGCATTTTCCGGACGAGCTGCTGATCCGGCTCGCTACACTGAATCTCGGTACAATCGATTTCCACAACACCGGGCTCGGGGGCCGCGATGCTGGCGCCCATCCGCTCCAGAATGTCCAGCAGAATCCGGACATCGGAAATATCGGGTACGTTCTCAATCCGGCATTTGCCGCTGACCAGCAGCGTTGCCGGTAATATAGCCACCGCCGCGTTTTTCGCGCCGCTGATGGTGACGGTGCCGTTCAGGGGACGGCCGCCGTTGATCTCATATCTTGCCAAGGAATATCCTCTCCTTGTGATTGGATTGCGAAATCGTCGCACATAGGCTAGGGAAGCTCTGATTAAATCGGCAAGAGCTGACGGCGGAAGATTTTGTCACAGCCGAAGGTTTGAAAATCGAGGGAATACTGGATGTATTTCCCGATTTTCAAACTGCACGGATGGGGCAAAAGATTCGCCGCTCAGCCGCAGGCGATTTATTCAGAGATTCCCTAGGGTATTATACCATACAAAGCGAATCCTGTAAAGTACCATTGTTCCGGGGATGGGGAATGGGTGCTATCTCCGCAGCCCCTTGGGGTAGTGATTCTTCAGTACCCTTCCGTCGCCCTTGCCCCAGCCGATGGAATAGTCCCCGGCGCAGACCAGGCACCAGCCCTTTTCCCCGGAGGGCACCACGTCGCCGTGGAGGTACGCGCCGATTTCCCGGGAGTCCGGGGCGTACCGCTGGACGGCAGCACAGGTTTTCAGCCACAGCGCCAGGGCGTGGGCCGGCTCAAACCGGTCCTGCTTCACCGTTCCCAGCTCCAGACCCGGGCGCAGAACCTTCAGCTTCCGCAGCTCCGGCAGGTCGGGGCTTACCCAGTATAACGTCTGTCCAAAGGACACCGCCTTGCCCTCCGGCAGATCGATGCCCAGCTCTTTAGCAAAGGCCGTCCATATCTTCGGCAGCTTCTCCCCGGCGGGGATCGGTAATGCTTCCTCGCTGCATTCCATCTTACGCAGAACCGCGGCAAAATGTCCCTCTCCCAGCAGCTTGTGGGGCCACATGCGGAAGCTCCCGTTCTTCCCGGGTACAAACCAGGGCGCGTCCACGGTCTCCGGCGCGAATTCCGGGTGCGCTTCCAGAAAACGGGCAACCGCACCCTCGTCCTCCTCCGGGGCGAAGGTGCAGGTGGAGTACACCAGCCGTCCTCCGGGACGCACCAGGGCGGCGGCGGAATTCAGGATTTCCCCCTGCCGCCGGGCGCACATTTCCACCGTCTCCTGGCTCCAGTCCGTGACGGCAGCCTCCTCCTTGCGGAACATCCCTTCCCCGGAGCAGGGCGCGTCCACCAGCACCCGGTCAAAAAAACCGGCGAACCGCTCCGCCAGCACGGCGGGATGCTCGTTGGTCACAAGCGCATTGGGCACCGCCATGCGCTCGATGTTCCGGGAGAGAATTTTCGCCCGCTTTGGGTTGATTTCATTGCACAGAAGGAACCCTTGTCCCCCCATCCGTCCGGCAATCTGGGTGGTCTTGCCCCCGGGGGCGGCGCACAGGTCGCAGATTCGCTCCCCGGGCTGGGGGTCCAGCAGGGCCACCGGCGCCATGGCGCTGGCCTCCTGCAGATAATATACCCCCGCCTCGTGGTATACGTGCAGTCCCGGCCGGGCCTCCGGGTCATAGTAGTACCCCACAGGCTCCCAGGGCACGCCCGCTCCCACAAAGGGCAGCTGGGGTGCCTCCCCCTTCAGGGGATTGAACCGCAGCGCCACCGCCCGGGGGCGCTCCAGGCTTTTGAGATAATCCCCGTATTCCTCCCCAAGCTGGCCCTTCATCCGCTCCAAAAACGCTTCCGGCAGCATACGTTCCCTCCACAGTCAGTCTTTGCGGGTCATTATACCATATCCGGCGGCGTTTTTCCACCGGAATTCTTCGGGGATTTCCGCAAAAAAAGCGCCGACGCAACGGTCAGTCACGTCGGCGTTGCCCTTATTCTTCAATCAGGCCGTACAGCCTGTACAGCGTCAGAATATTCTGATACGTCAGCTTATCGCCCATTAGCTGGCGGAAGGTGGCGGATTTGGTTTTGCCCTCCGCCTTCAGCTTTTCCATCTTCCGGAGGGTGTCATCATACTTCTGCTGCACGAACGCCAGCATTTTCTCGAATTTTTCTTCCCGTTCAGACATGGACGTCAATACTCCTGATTGTTATTGTGGGTATTGAAGCTGCCCTCAAAGCCGATGATCAGGCCGCCGGCCTCGGCGTAGTAGCTGCACAGCGCGGTGGTCGGCTCCAGCTGAAACCGGGCGTGGGGAAAGGCTTCCAGAACCGCGTTTCGGAAATCCGCGGCGGCTTCCTCAGCAAAGCAGTGGGCAACCCGGATGATCCCGCCGTCCCGGAACCCCCGTTCCTTCACCATTTCCAGCAGCACCTGGGTAGCCTTCTTCGCGCCCCGGGGCTTGTGAACCGGGGTTACCTCACCGCCCCTGGCCTCCCCCGCCACCCGGATGCCCAGCATCCC
>CAMAKJ010000121.1 GCA_945836055.1 uncultured Clostridia bacterium
CGTTCGTTATGGGGCTGTGTTTGGAACCAATGTTGCTAACTTAGTGACATTGCCCTTCGGGGCGCCCGTTTTCTCTTTAGCAGCAGCCGCAGTTATTGTTGTTGTCGCAGCAGTTGAAGTTGCCGCAGTTGCAGAACAGCAGAATCAGAATGATGATCCACCACCAGTTGTTGTTCATGCAGCCGCACAGTCCGTTGTTGTTACACATATACGTTCCCTCCGTCATGGTTTTTTGAGCTTCGACGCTCATTCCATGGTATTCCGGAGGCGAAAAAATGTGCGGCTTCCTGCGTCGCTCAGTCCAGGCTTTCGCCCAGATCCCGGTAGGAGCTTTCCAGAGGGGAGGCGGCGCCGGCCTCGGACTGGTATTTGCTCACAACCTTCGCCGCCAAATCCACCGGCAGCAGCGTGCCCGCACCGGCTACACAGCCGCCGGGACAGGCCATACCCTCCAGCAGATAGCCCTTGTATTTACCGGCCTTGGCCATCAGCATCAGCTTACGGCAGTCCCGCAGACCCTCCGCCCGGGCAGTCTTAACCTCTACATCCGGGTGCTCCTGCCGAATCAGCGCTTCCACCGCACCGGCGACGCCGCCGGATACCGCGAAGCCCCGGCCGGCGGCGGTTCCCTCGTTGAGCACGTCCTCATCCGGAAGCGTCTCAAAATTGATATCCTTGGCCTCGAACATGCCCTGCAGCTCCTCGAAGGTCAGCACAAAGTCCACGTCGGAGCGGATGTCCGCCCGGATGGCCTCCAGCTTCTTGGCGGCGCAGGGGCCGACGAACACCACCTTGCAGCCCGGGTATTCCTTCTTCATCAGCCGGGCGGTGAACACCATGGGGGTCAGGGTCATGGAGATTTTCTTCATCTCGCCGGGGTACAGCTTTTCAATCATGGAGTGCCACGCGGGGCAGCAGGAGGTCGCCATGTAATCCTGCTGGGCGGGAACCTTTTCCAGGAAGTCCTTGGCTTCCTCGATGGTGCAAAGGTCCGCGCCCACAGCCACCTCCACCACCCGGTCGAAGCCCAGGGCCTTCATGGCGCTGACAAATTTGCCGGGGGTGGAGTGCTTGCCGAACTGGCCGACGAAGGCGGGGGCCACGGTGGCGACGACCTGATCGCCCTTGAGAATGGACTGGATGACCTGGAAAATCTGGCCCTTGTCCACAATGGCGCCGAAGGGGCAGGATACCAGGCACTGGCCGCAGGAGACGCACTTGTCCTGGTTGATGACGGCTTTGCCATGGTCGTCGGAGCCGATGGCATCCATACCGCAGGCGGCCTGGCAGGGGCGCTCTAAGTGGATGATGGCGTTGTAGGAGCAGGCCTTGGCGCATTTTCCGCAGCGGATGCACTTATCCGGATCGATGTGGCTCTTGCCGTTGACGAAGGACACGGCCCCCTTGGGACAGACCTTCTGGCAGGAGGCGGCAAGGCAGTTCTGGCAGCTCTCCGTGACCCGGTACTGGTTTGTGGGGCAGGCGTGGCAGGCGTAGGGGATGATGTTCACCAGGGGCGGCTCATAATACTGCTCGGCAATGGCGGCAGCGTCCATGCCCTCGGTCATCAGGCTGCGGGTCTGGATGGGGCGGATGGACAGGCCCATGGCCAGCCTGACCCGCTCGCCGGCAATTGCCCGCTCCAGGAAAATGGATTCCCGATGCAGAGGCTGGTCACCGGGGACGATTTTAAAGGGCAGGTCCTCGGCCTGGGTGTAGTCGCCGCCGTTGTAGGCCATGCGGGCGACCTCGGTGAAGACCTTCTTTCGGATGTCCGTAATCAGCGACGGGATACCTCTCATATGTTTTCCTCCAAATGATTTGATGGGGTAATTATATCACACTCAGCCGGAAGTTTCCATAGGAAAATCTGACATATCCGCCTTTTTCGGGCATAGGTTGTACCACGAATCATTTGGAGGGATCACTATGAAGCGGATTTGGTGTGTCATAGCGCTTATCCTGACGCTGACGTGGATTGCCCTGCCGGCGTCGGCGGTGGAGCTGGAGGTAGCAGGGAAAAGCGCGGTGCTGATGGATGTGGCCACGGGAACCATCCTGTATGAGTCCAACGCCCATGAACGTCTCGCCCCCGCCAGCGTCACCAAGGTAATGACCATGCTGCTGATTATGGAGGCCATCGACTCCGGGAAAATCGCCATGACGGACATGGTGACGGCCTCCGAAGAAGCGGCGGCGAAGGGCGGCAGCCAGATTTATCTGAAGGCAGGGGAAACCATGTCGGTGTCCGACATGCTCAAATCCATTGCGGTGTCCTCCGCCAACGACTGTGCCTGCGCCATGGCGGAGCACATCGCCGGCTCGGAGACAGCCTTTGTGGACCTGATGAATCAGAAAGCGGCGGCCCTTGGCATGAAGGACACCACCTTCGTCAACTGCACCGGCCTGGACGACGGGGAGGACGCAGTGAACCACCGCACCTCCGCCTACGACATTGCCCTCATGTCACGGGAGCTGCTGAAGAACCATCCCCTCATCAAAAACTACACCACCATCTGGATGGACACGGTACGAAACGGTACCTTCGGTCTGTCCAACACCAACAAGCTCATCCGCTTCTACTCCGGCGCCACGGGGCTGAAAACCGGCTTTACCTCCGGAGCGGGGTACTGCCTGTCGGCGTCGGCCATGCGGGACGGCATGGAGCTGATCGCCGTGGTCATGGGCGCGGAAACCAGCCAAAAGCGCAACGCTGCCTGCAAGTCCCTTCTGGACTACGGCTTTGCGAACTTTGCGGTGGTCAGCCCGGATTTCAGCGACTGCGACAATCAGGTAGCGGTGAAGCTGGGAAAGAGCGACACGGTTGCCGCCGTACCGGAGACGGAAATGTCCCTGCTCATCGACAAGGCGCAGAAGAGCGGCGTGACAACGGAAGTGGCGCTGGAGCCGTCCGTCACCGCCCCGATCCGGCAGGGGCAGCAGTTGGGCACGCTGACGGTGAAATCCGGCGAGCAGGTTCTGAAGGAGGTTCCCCTGGTGGCGTCCCAGGACGTGGGACGGCTGTCCTACGGGGAAATCTACCTGCTGACACTAAAGCGCGCAGCCATGGCGGCAAGTCACAGCTAACAATGTGTGCACGGCGTATTTTCACAAATTGGGATTGATCGTTCCTTCGGAACGATGGCATTCTGTGAATGCCGGGGAAAACGGATTGCCACACCAGCCTGAGGGCTGGTTCGCAATGACATCGTTTTTCGTTTTCTCTCTATTCTATCGCAGCGTCACGCTGCAGCGGTATGTCATTGCGAACCAGTGCGCACACTGGTGTGGCAATCCGTTCCTTGCAATGCGCAGCGGCCGCAGGCCGATCCCGTTAGGTGCCAAAAATCCTATTTATCCTGACAGCTGCGTTAAGCCGATACACATAAAATGGAAAATGATTTCCGAAGGAAATACCTCAATTTTGCATTTCGCATTCAGCATTCCGCCAATACGAATGTCCTGTTCGGCGCGTGATTTGAAAAAAATGTAAAAAACCTATTTACTTTTTCCTCCGTTTGATGTATATTGGGTTGCGAACAGAGTAGGAGACCTCGCGTTAAGTGCCACCGGGACGGGGAGTTTGCCCGGAGGACGAAGGAATGTTCCACGATGGGGTCACCGCACCCGCTGTTGCATATGGGATAGCCTCCTTTATGTAGCAACGATACTCGGTCGGGCGAATGGTCGGCTGCAGAAACGCTGCCCTTCCCCACGGGTTATCCGTGTCTGTCAATTTACTCCCCTTGCGGCTCGCCGCGAGGGGAGTTCTGCATTCACGGTTTTCCGTAGGGCCAGTGCGGAAGCGAAGAACCGTCGCTGCATCAAAAAGGAGGATTTTTTATGACAAAAACCCAAAAAAGCACTGCCCTGTACCCCCACCCCTTCTCCAAAGCCTACTGGCGTGACGCCGCCTCCGAGCTGAAGGACACCAGAATGCTGGTGTTCGCCGCCCTCATGATTGCCCTGCGGGTGGCACTGAAGCTGGTGGCCATTCCCATCGCCCCCAACCTGAAAATCAACACCGCTTTTCTGGCAAACGCGATGGGCGCCATGGTCTTCGGACCCGTGGTCGCGGCCCTGTCTGCCATCGTCTCCGACGTGCTGGGCGTCATCATCACCGGTGAGACCTACTTTCCCCCCTTCGTCCTGACGGAGATTGCCGGCAGCGTGATTTTCGCCCTGTTCCTGTACCGGGCGAAGCTGACCCCCACCCGGGTAATTCTCAGCCGGTTCTGCATCTGTCTGTTCGTCAACATTCTGCTGCAGACCCCCATTATGATGCTGTATTATCAGGTGATGATGGGCGGCAAGAGCTACGTCCTCACGGTTCCCGGCATCATCAAAAATCTGTTCATGTTCCCCATCGAATCCGTTGTGCTGACGCTGTTCCTGTCCGTGATTCAGCCCATCACCTACCGGATGAAGCTGACCTATAACCCGGAGCACGCGCTGAAGTTCGAGAAGAAGCAGCTTGTCACCCTGGCGGTTCTGTTTGTCTTCGGCTGCGGCTGCGTGGTGGGCTACCTGACCTACCACTATGACCACACCTCCCTGACCACCGCCTACTCTGCCGAGGAAGTGGTGCAGATGAACAAGACCATGTACGGTATCATCACGGAAAACACCGATGTGCAGCAGCCCGCCGTCGCCGTGATTGAGTACGCGAAAAAGCCCTTCCTGGGCAGCGAGGTCACCTACACCGTGGCCTGCTACGCCGTGACCCCGGCTGACGGCTCCGCGGCGGAGGACTTTGACCAGGCGCCCCTGTGGAGCCTGAAAAAGACCCCGGCCTCCAAAAACGAGAACCTGACCCGCCTGGGCACCGCCGAAATTGTCTGCAAAGACCGTACCGGAGAGGTGCTGCAGTATTCCTATACACCAGCCGAATGATGGAACGAGAGCACGCTATCCGCGTGCCCTCGTTCTTTCCTGTGGCCGGGTTCCGGCAGGTAGCAGCAGAAAAGTCAAATTGCATATTCCGTCAGTCCGCTTTTTGGAAAAATCGATAAATTTTACAAAAAGATTTGCATTTTCCCTACGCCCATGGTATACTGTTTGGGCGACACAAGAGATAATTCAAATATGCAACATCACAGGCGAAAACGGTACGCCTGAACGAAACGAAAGGGGTATAAAGGAATGTCTCATAAGTACGTCTATCTGTTTACTGAAGGCAACGGTAAAATGCGGGAGCTTCTGGGCGGCAAGGGAGCCAATCTGGCCGAAATGACCAACATTGGACTGCCTGTTCCCCAGGGCTTTACTATTTCTACGGAGGCCTGCACCAAGTACTACGAGGACGGCCGTCAGATCAACGACGAGATCAAG
>CAMAKJ010000122.1 GCA_945836055.1 uncultured Clostridia bacterium
AAGCTGCACGGTATCAAACAGCCAGTTTTCGAAAAGCTCCACATCATCGCCGATGGTGAGCTTCCGGCTGCCGTCCGCCTGGTACTCCACCGGGGTGCCTTGGGCTTCCAGACGGTCGGCCAGAGCCGTGGTGCAGCCCAGATCAATGTCGTGGGTCTGCTCCCGGAGGCCGTAAAGCACCATGGCGCTTCCGGTGATGACCCAGTAGTCGGCCTGGTTGAAACCCAGGGCATTCAGCCGCTTGACAATGTCTGCTTTTCGCATGTACCGTTCACCCCAGCAGCACGTCCGACACCAGCATCACGCAGAAGCCCACCAGCAGGGCATAGGTGGCGCCGCTGGCATCGTCGTGGTGGGTTTCGGGAATCATCTCGTCGCTGATGACGTAGAGCATGGTGCCTCCGGCGAAGGCCAGGGCGAAGGGCAGAATCGCGGTGGCGACGGAGACGGCGAAATAGCCCAGCAGCGTGCCCACAACCTCAATCAGCCCCGTGGCCAGTGCGCAGAGGAAGGTTCTCCTGGGACTGATGCCCGCCGACAGCATGGGCGCGATGATGACCATGCCCTCGGGAATGTTCTGCAGGGCGATGCCGCCGGCAATGAGCATGGCCTCCGCCACGTTATCCGAGCCAAAACTGACGCCGGCGGCGATGCCCTCCGGCAGGTTGTGGATGGCAATGGCGGTGACGAACAGCAGAACCTTGCTTAGGTGGGCGTTGTGTTCATGGCTCTCCGTGTCCGCGCCCATCAGGCGGTGAAGATGGGGCACCAGCCGGTCAATGAGGTTGAGACACAGGGCACCGGTGAAAATGCCGGCGATGGTGATGAGCAGGCCGAATTTTCCGCCGTAATCCAGGGAAGGGATAATCAATCCCAGAATGGCCGCCGCCAGCATGACCCCGGCAGCGAAGGCCAGGACAATGTCGCTGAAGCGGTGGGAGAGTTTCTTGAACGCGAAACCGATGATGGAGCCGAATACCGTTGCGCCGCCCACACCCAGGGCGGTTAAAAGCACCAAGCGCATAAAACTGCCTCCTTTTTCTCTTTTCTACATTATAGCACAACGGAAAAACAGATGCAATCGTTTCCGGATTGTGGGAAATTAACAAATCCTTCATACCTGATTCCAAAATTCCATTGCGAATTGGCGAAATTCCTGATATAATGACCAACAGAAACGACAGGAGGAATTGCTATGAAAATGTTTCATATGACCGTTCCGGATCACCCCGACGCAACGCTGGAGGGGTATCTGCTGGATTGTGAGATCACGCTGGGGCAGGAAGCCCGGCGCCCGGCGGTGCTGGTGTGTCCCGGCGGCGGATATCTGTACTGCTCTCCCAGGGAGGGGGAGCCGGTGGCCCTGAGCTATGCCGCCCGGGGGTTCCATGCCTTTGTGCTGCGCTACTCCGTCCAGGAGAAGGCGGCCGGGTTTGCGCCCCTGGATGAGGTGTCCTGGGCGGTGGGGTACATCCGGGAAAACGCGGAAGCGTGGCACATCGATCCGGAGAAAATCGCCGTCTGCGGCTTCTCCGCCGGCGGGCACGTGGCCCTGGCCTCCGGTCTGATGGCCCGGAACCGGGCCAATGCCATGATTCTGGGCTATCCCGCCACCTGCGCGCCCAATATGCCCCAGGCGGATTTCATGCTGAAGCTACTGGAAGGAAAACAGGATGTGACCGACGCCGACGCGGAAAAATACGACATGCCCGCCAAGGTAACGAAGGACGCGCCGCCCATGTTCCTCGCTGCCACGGCGGAGGATACGCTCACGAAGTCCTGCACCCTGCCGCTGGTGAACGCCTACAGCGCCCAGGGCGTCAACTTTGAGCTGCACCTGTTCCAGTATGGCCCCCATGGGTATTCTCTTGCCAATGAGACCACCGCGGACGGCAGCAGCCGGATGCTGGAGCCTGCCTTCGCTCAGTGGCAGGAGCTGAGCGTCCAGTGGCTGCACAAGACCTTCGGAAAGCCGGAGTTTGTGGACAAATCCACCAGCAAAATGGCGGGCATTCTGAAGGAGATGGGTTTTACGAAGGAAAGCGAGCAAATGGCGTCCTTTGCATGAAAAACCGACTGGCTCCCCGAGGGAGGGACGAGACATGGAATTAACGATTGACGGAAAGAAAATACAGGCGCAGCCTGGCCAAAGCCTGCTCACACTGGTAAAGCGGCTGGGGCTGGAGGGCGTCACATTGAAAGACAAACCCCTTGCCGCGAAAATCGCGGGGGAGGTGTTCACCTTAAACTATGTCCCCCTGCGCCAGCAGGAGGCGGAAGCCGACCGGCCATCCATGCGCCGGGCCATGGCGGCCTCCGGGGGAGAAGTACGGCTGCTCCGCTATGGCGACGCCGCCGGAAAGGAATGCTACATCCGCACAGCCCAGTTCGTCCTGTTTCTCGCTCTGCGGCAGCTGTGGCCGGAGACCACGGCGAAGATGAACTGCACCCTGGGGGCCAGCGTGTATTTCAGCGTCAGCGGAGCCGATGGGTTCTCCGTTTCCGCCCTGAAGGAGCGGGTTGCCCAGCTTGTCAGCCAGGACATTCCCCTGATTCGCCGCCGGGTGCCGCTGCAGCAGGCGGTTGACCGGTTTACGAAGGACGGACAGAACGACAAGGCACGGCTTTTGTCCTGGCGGACGGTGGACTACTTTGACGAGTACGCCTACGGCGACTTTGCCGACTATTACTACGGCGAAATGGCGCCCTCTACCGGGTATCTCACGGTGTGGGAAATTCTGCCCGCCGACGGCGGCTTCGTGTTCGTGTATCCCGACGACCTGAATCCGGAAGCATGCGCCAAGGTACCGCCGATGCCCAATTTCTTCAGCGTGTTCACCGAAGGCGAGCGCTGGGGACAGCTGATGGAGTGCCAGACGGTGGCGGACCTGAATGATCTGACGAATTCCGGCCGCATCCGGGAGCTGATTCGGGTCAATGAGGCGCTCCATGAAAAGCGGTTTTCCCAGGTAGCGGACATGGTCTGCCAGCGGGGGGCGAAGGCGGTGCTTCTGGCAGGCCCCAGTTCCTCCGGAAAGACCACCTCTGCCAACCGCCTGGCGACCCAGCTCCGCGTCCACGGGAAAAAGCCCGTCCTCATGAGCCTGGACGACTACTACATAGACCGGGACAAAATTGCCCCCGGCCCCGACGGAAAGCTGGATCTGGAGCACATCAACACCATCGACTGCGCCCTGTTCCGCGCCGATATGGCGGCCCTGCTGGAGGGCGGGGAGGTGGAACTGCCGACCTTCAATTTCCTTACAGGAAAGCGGGAATGGCGGGGACACAAGCTGCGTCTGGGGGCTGACTCTGTGATTATCGTGGAGGGACTGCACGGCCTGAACCCCGCCATGCTGCCGGAAAATGTGGACAAATCCCTGATTTTCCGCCTGTACGTCAGCCCGCTGCTGCCTTTGAATCTGGATAACCACAACCGCATTCCCACCAGCTACCTGCGGCTTCTAAGGCGGATCGTCCGGGACTATGAGACCCGGGGGGCTTCCGTCCAGCACACCCTGTCCATGTGGGAGAGCGTCCAGCGGGGGGAACGGCGGTGGATTTTCCCCTATCAGGAAAACGCCGACGTGATTTTCAACAGCTCCACCCTGTATGAGCTGGCGGTGCTGAAAAAGCACATATTCCCCCTGCTTACGGCGGTGCAGCCGGAGGATCCCTGCTACGACGAGGTTCGTAACATCGTCAAAATTCTCAACTACATCCAGCAGGCGGACGTGGATGACGAAATCCCGCCCACCAGTCTGGTGCGGGAGTTCATCGGGGGAAATACCTTCTACAGATAAAAAAGAAGCGGCAGTGAAAACTGCCGCTTTCGTTATGTTCACTTACACCGTGGGCGCGGGGCCGGGGTAACCCAGAAGCAGGGACACCAGCACGCACAGCACGATGGCGATGAAGCCCGTCACCATCCACAAGCTCCGGCGGCGGGAGAATTCTCCGGTGATAATCAGCCAGCCCAGGCACAGAAGGGAACCCAGAATGGCGACAATGGCGGAGATGACCTTCAGAACAGTCAAGCCCAGACCGGCACAGACAAGGTACAGCACAAAAACCAGTGCCTCCCCCAAAATGATTTTGGTCATCAGACTTTCCATTTCACGATAACGGCTCCGTTTAGCCACGTTTCATCCCTCCGTGTTTCAGCTACCGCCATCATATCACACCGGATCGAAAAAAGCAATAATTTCTGAAAAAAGTTTGAAGCCCGTCGTTTTGCCCCGTCGGTGGTCAGGCTGCTACAGAAGATGGCCGATCAGGAACCACAGCAGCAGCAAAACCACGGCAAGGGGAATATAGCCGGCCAGAGCGGCAGAGCTGACGCAGATTACAGTATAGCCAAATTCTCCCAGCAGAAGTACAACTGCGCTGATAATGGCCGTTGTAAATACAGCCTTGCTCAGTTGTTTGCCGATGACACTGGAGAAGAAGAAGGTATACAGCGCGCCGAAAACCGGGTTCACGGCCGTGAGCACCACACTGAGAATGAGATTCAGAAGCCCCATCAGCATGGTCGCGGCCAGAATGATCAGCAGAATGGTTGGCGCGTAGGTCACCAGCACATCCGGCAGATAGGTCTTGAATGCCCAGTCCACAAGGACATGGAGGGCCATGGCCAGAACCACAGTCAAGAACCGCAGCAGGAACCAGCACAGGGCGTTTCGTCCGTGGGGAATGAAGGTGTCCAGCAGATTCACCAGAAACGCCAGAATCACCAGGGACAGAAGCTCACTGCAGATAATTGTCAGCGGCGTACCCTGAAAGGGAATCACCAGCAGATGTTCTCCCGCGAACCGGACGAAGGGCAGGGGAGACAGCAGGGCGTCCAGTGACCAGGGTTTAAAGGTATAGACCACAATGGCGGCGGCGTAGACGAACAAAATGCCCATTGCCGAGGAAAGGGAATGGTTCAGACTGGAGCGTCTGCCCAGAAAAACCCGGCCCATCAGTCCCAAAATCAGCGACGCGGCTGCAAAGAACAGCAGAAACTGGGCGGTTCCCGCCAGGTCGATTTCCGTGGGAAGGTAGGAGGAGGCGTTGGAAATGGCCTTTTCCAGATCCTTTGGAATGTAAGAGGAAGCCGCGGTGAGCACATGCATTACTTCATCGGGAATATAGGACGCGAGGTGAGAGAGAGTAGAGTCGAAATCCATAGGGGAGTCCTTTCCGTACAGAAGAAAAGCGGCCGCCAGATAAATGGCGGCCGCAGAGCCTTTGGAATCGAGATAAATTACTTGATCTCGGCTTCGGCGCCAGCTTCCTTCAGCTCGGCAACCAGCTTCTCGGCATCTTCCTTGGA
>CAMAKJ010000123.1 GCA_945836055.1 uncultured Clostridia bacterium
GGCTTCAGACTTTCCCGACAACGACGCCGCCGGTTTTCCAGATGCTGTTTGCCGGGACGACGCCCCGGACGCAGGAGGTGGGGTAGACGTTGGAATTCCGGCCAATGACGGTGCCGGGATTGAGAACGCTGTTGCAGCCGACTTCCACGAAGTCGCCCAGCATGGCGCCGAATTTCTTCAGCCCCGTGGGCAGCTGCTCACCGCCGGATTTCACCACCACCAGTGTCTTGTCGGACTTGACGTTGGAGGTGACGCTGCCGGCGCCCATGTGGGATTTGTAGCCCAGAATGCTGTCGCCTACATAGTTGAAGTGGGGAACCTGCACATTGTCAAACAGAATGGCGTTTTTCAGCTCCACGGAATTGCCGACCACGCAGTTTTCGCCCACCAGTGCGGACCCGCGGATAAAGGCGCAGTGCCGCACCTCCGTGCCCGGGCCGATGATGCAGGGGGCGCCGAGATAGGCTGTGGGGGCGATGACGGCGGTTTTATGTACCCATACGGTGGGGGCGACTTCCGTATAATCCTCGCCCAGCGTGGGGCCGAGGGTCAGAATCAGCGCCTTGATCCCCTTGAGGGCCTGCCAGGGATACTCGAATCCGGAGAGATAGGCGCCTGCCAGAGAATGGGACATATCGTAAAGATCAATGGTTTTTAACAAAATACTTCCTCCCTTCGGCCGGTCAGCGGCCGGGATAACGCACCTACTATACACCGCTCTGGAGGGTTTGTCAATGGAAAACGGCGAAAAAGGTATATGAATCAATTATTTTTGTGCAAAATTCTGAGGTGGCGGGGAGACGGGCGCACCTGCGCGGACAGGCGGGCCGGCAGAAAGGAAAAGCGGAGCCGTTACTGCGGCTCCGCTGATAGTGACTGCATCTTCTTTTGCACCAGATTATGAATGGCTTCCAGATCCTGTAGTGTGATATCCTCCCGCCGGAGCAGGGCCTCGAACAAGCCCACAATCTCGGGCTTATGCCGATGACAGAAGATGGTACTTGCGAAGTACTCTTCCCGGGTCAGGGTGGGGACAAACACACGCCCGTATGTCTTGCTTCTTTTGACCAGACCAGCTTCCTGAATCGCATTCTTCTGCAGCAGACCATTGAGCAGAATGTGCACGGAACTGTCTTTCCAGGTTTTTTCCTCGGAACGTTCCAACAGATCCGAACGGGACAGGGGCTTTCCGGCCTCCCAGAGAACATCCATGATTTCCATTTCACTTTTTGTGAGTTCCATATTTGCACCTTCCTATTCCTCAGCCAAGCCCCATTATATCCCAATTTACAGAATTTGTCAATTGAAATATCAAGAAGTTGAAAAAAATATTTGTTAATTTTTTCCGCGATGACAGTTAGCAAAGGTGAATTATCGAACATTTGCAGTAAAAATAACAGGAAATAATTTCCTTTTTTTGTCAGTTGGCGCCAAGAGACTGCTCCAATATCCTCCTGTTGGCGTCCAGGTCTGCCACCAGCACCGCCATACCGTCAATTTTCCGGCTGGCATAGGTGTCAGGCGCCGGAATGTGCTGGTTTTGTATTTCCATTACAGAAAAAATGGGAAACAGGCTGACAACGTGACCGAGGATTTCCTTCTCCGCCATATCCGTGGTGATTTTGGGAAGAATCTGTTCCAGCAGGGATAGGGCCTGGGTGAAGCTGACGGACCGATAGCGTTCCAGCAGCGCGGTCAGAACCCTGCGCTGGCGGTTGGTTCGGCTGAAATCGCCGTCGGCATCCAGCTTGCGGATGCGGGCGTAGGCCAGCGCCTGGGCACCGTCCAGCATTTGGACGCCTTCCTCCAGCTCGGTGCCGGTTTCCCGGCCGACATGCCGGGCTTCGTCGGCCCGGAGCGTGATCTCCACGCCGCCCAGAAGGTCAATGATTTCGGCAAACTGGTAAAAATCCACCTCTATGTTGCCGTCAATGTGAACGCCGAAGTTTTCCTCCAGCGTCCGGTTCAGGAGGGGCATCCCCCCGGCGGCATAGGCCGCGTTGAGACGGTTTTTCCGATAACCGGGGATTTTAACGTAGGTATCCCGGAGAAAGGAGGTCAGAATCAGTTTTTTCGCGGATTTCTGAAAGGTGCACAGGATCATGGAGTCGGAGCGGGAGCGGGGTTCTCCCTCCCTGCGATCCTGCCCGATGAGAAGGATGTTGACGATATCGCTGCCCTCGCCGCCGATCTGGGTGTCGTGGTCGGAGAAGGGGACATCCTCAGGCAACATGGTCGGGGTGTCCTCCGGCGTATCTCCGGGGTCCGAAGCCAGATAAGCGTCCAGCTGCTCCTGGGAGAGGGTCGGGGTGGTGTTGACATCCACATAATGAATTCGCCCCAACAGATGCTGAAGGTAAAGCGCTCCTCCGATAAGCACACACAGAACCAGTCCGGGGAGAATCAGCGCTACGGCTCGTCTGCACCGGCGGGGTGGGGGTTGATGACTCATGACAGCGCCTCCAATCGTGTTCGCTGCCATTAGGGTATGTGCTTAACCGGAAATCATTCCTTCGGCACGGAGGTATCCTGATTCAGAAGCAGGGCGTCGGCCAGCCGGGAGATAAAGGCGGCGTTGGAGGGACGGGCAATGACGCCGTCGGGACCGGGGCGGAAATACAGCTGCCACAGCCGGTCATCCCGGTGCAGCCAGGCGGTTTCAATGGCGCTGCGGATGGAGCGCTCCACGTGGGTGCGCTCGCAGCCGAAAACAGCGGCCACCGCCGGGTACAGCTCCTTGGTGATGGACTGGTCCGGCTTTTTCGCCATGCGCAGAACGGCCTCCCGGAGATACCCGTAGCCACGCAGCTTGGTGGCAATGCCCAGACTGATGAGCAGGTTGGATATATGGGTTTTGGGGTCCGGATGGGTCAGAAGCGGCGGCCGCAGCCGACGGCTCAGATCCGCAATCCGGGCGGCTGTGGCGGGTATGTCGCAGGGCTTGCGCATAATATACCCTACGCTCAGTTCCTCCATAACCTCCTGCACATAGTCGTTGACAAACCGGGAGACCGCAAGCACCATCGGGCACAGGCCCTCTGCGGCAGCCGCCTGAAGCAGGCTGATTCCGTCCAGCTCGGGAAGCATCAGGTCCAGCACCAGCACATCGGGCGCGAAAGAACGCAGAAGGGAAAGCGCTTGCTTGCCGTCCTGGCAGCGGCGGATATAGTATGCCCCCTGCAGCTGCTCTGCCAGCGCCTGGGCAAAATCTTCGTTTGCGTCCGCGATCAGCAGTTTCAGTGCGTCCATGCGCTTTCCACCTCCCGATGGATATAGCATAACACAGCCGTTTCCATTTTGCAATTCACTTCCTTTCGCCAAATTTCGACAATTCGGGTGCAAAGAAGGAATCCGCGGCATACAGTGGAATGGGGTGATTGCAATGAGAATTCCAACGGGAAAGCCGGATGCGTATGCCTGCGTCCGGGGCGGCGCGGATGCGCCAAAGCTGCGGGGAACGGTGAACTTCTACGCCGTTTCCGGGGGGACGCTGGTGACCGCCAAGATCCGGGGCCTTCCGCAGAACGGCACGGGCTTTTATGGCCTTCATATCCACGAGGGAAAAGACTGCGGCGGCGTGGATTTCGCCGGAACCGGCGGGCACTACAACCCGGGCCGCGCCCAGCATCCGCGCCACGAGGGTGACCTGCCGCCGCTCCTGTCCGACGGCGGCTGCGCCTGGGCCGCCTTTGTGACCGGCAGATTTACGCCCGGGGAGGCAGTGGGGCGGACGGTGGTGATTCATGAGAATCCGGACGATTTTCACACCCAGCCCGCTGGAAATGCGGGGAAAAAGATAGCCTGCGGGGTCATCCGGCGGGGCTGAAGCAGAAAAACGGGGAAAAATTGACGAAATATTACCAACCGTTTCTTTTTGTAGTTGTAAATTCCCGGGATGTGGTGTATAATGCCTTAAGTTTGGGTTGATTTTACCTGCTTCCGGTGCTTACGCGGCCGGAAATCAGTACCACCTGTGGAGGATCTGACATACATGCTGAGCAGTAAAAAAATCGCGGATTATTTGGCCCCCGGACGCCATGTGCATCTCGTTGGCATCGGCGGCGTATCCATGCGCCCTCTGGGACTGGTGCTCAAGGGAATGGGGGTGGCGGTCACCGGTTCGGATATGAACGCCTCCGTGTCCACCGACGAGCTGATCGACCAGGGCATTCCCGTCGCCATCGGGCACCGGGCGGAGAACGTTACCGGCGCGGACTGCGTCATCCGCACCGCCGCCGCCCACAATGACAACCCCGAAATCGCCGCCGCCCGGGCTGCCGGCATTCCGGTGTTTGAACGGGCCCAGGCCTGGGGCGAGATTATGAAGTCCTACAGAAATGCCATCTGCATTTCCGGCACCCACGGCAAAACCACCACGACCTCCATGATGACCCACATTCTCATGGAGGCGGATATGGACCCCACGGTGATGATTGGCGGCTACCTGCCGCTGCTCCACGCGGGACACCGGGTGGGCCACGGCGATACCATTGTGCTGGAAAGCTGCGAATATTGTGATTCCTTCCTGAATTTCTTCCCCACCCTGGCGGTGGTGCTGAACGTGGAAGCCGATCACCTGGATTATTTCAAGGATCTGGCGGACATTCAGAAATCCTTCCACAAGTTTGCTTCCATGGCAACCTACGGCGTGGTGGCCAACGGCGACGATCCCCACACGGTGAAGGCTATGGAGGGCATCGAGTATGTCTCCTTTGGCCTGGGGGAGGGCAACCGCGTCCATGCCGCCAATATGCACCCCGACTGGCAGCACTTTGACGTGCTCTGCGACGGGGAATTCTACTGCCATCTGGATCTGGGTGTGCTGGGAAAACACAACGCTATGAACGCGCTGGCGGCCTGCGCTGCCGCCCGGATGCTGGGCATTCCCGGGGAAACCGTGGCAAAGGGCATTCACGCCTTCCACGGCGCGGGACGGCGCATGGAGTTCAAGGGCACTTACCACGGGGCGGACGTCTACGACGACTATGCCCACCATCCTGACGAGGTGGCGGCAACCCTGGAGGCGGCCCGCAGCCTACCCTACAGGCGTCTGGTGCTGGCATTCCAGCCCCACACCTATTCCCGCACCGAGGCGCTGTTTGATGACTTCGTCCGGGAACTGAAGAAGCCGGATGTGGTGGTTCTGGCGGAAATCTATGCCGCCCGGGAGCGGAATACCAGCGGCATCTCCTCCGCCGATCTGGCGCAGCGGGTTCCCGGCGCGGTTTACTGTGAAACGCTGCCGGATGTGACGGCTTTCCTGCGGGAGAACGTCCGGGAAGGGGACGTGGTCATCACCATGGGCGCCGGAGA
>CAMAKJ010000124.1 GCA_945836055.1 uncultured Clostridia bacterium
GTACAAAGCGGACTACCCCGACGAAGACGGGGTGAGATGATAAAAGGACCCCGAAAGAGGTCCTTTTTTATGGCAGCACCGCATAATGGGGCAAGGAGATTCGGCGAGAGATTTTGACACAAGCATGAAAAATGCGGGAATACTGGATGTATTTCCCATTTTTCATACTGCACGATTGGGGCAAAAGATCCGCCGAAGCCCGCAGTTCCCATTGTGCGGTGTTGCCTTATAACAATCCCAGCGACTGCTTCCACTTCAGCACCCGCATGACGGAGGCGTTGAGACTGTCAAAATCCACGCGCCCGTCCAGCAGGGCACCCAGAACGGCGGCGTACTGCTCTGCGTAGTCCGTGGAGCACAGCAGATCGTTTCCGGCCTGCAGCGCCAGTACGGCGGCTTCACCGGCGCCGTACCGGTCAGTGATAGCCTGCATGGAAAGATCGTCCGTGAGAATCACGCCGTCATAGCCCATGGTTTCCCGGAGATACTGATGTACGTTTGAGGACAGGGAAGCGGGGGTATCCGCGTCCAGCGCCTGCACGACGGTGTGGCTGACCAGCACGGCACCGCAGCCGGCCTCGATCCCGGCGGCAAAGGGGATCAGATCGCTCTGCTCCAATTCTTCCAGCGGCCGGTTATCCACGGCAAGACCGGTGTGGGTGTCGGCGTTGTTCCCGTAACCCGGAAAGTGCTTCAGGACGCTTCCGATGGAATACGCGTTCATCACCTTCACCGTGCCGGACACAAAATCCGCTGTTGTTTCTGCGTCCTGGCCCAGGGAGCGCCGGTACATAAAAGCGTCGGGGTCCGTGGAAATGTCGCAGACAGGGCCGAGATTGACGTTGAGTCCCAAGGACTGAAGCAGCCGGCATTTTTCCTCTTCATTTGTCAGCGCCTGCAGTAGGCCGCCTGCGGAAAAGGCTTCCCTGGGGGAGGGAAAGCTCCGGTCGCGGAAGGCGGGATAGCGGCTGATCCGGGTTACGGTGCCGCCCTCCTCGTCCACGGCAAGCAGCAGCGGAAGATCGGCGGCCTGCTGATACTCGGCCAGGGTCTGCCGGAGGGAGTCCGGGGTTTGATTCTCAAAATCCGCCGCAAACAGGACAAAGCCGCCAAGGTGACAGGCAGGAATGTCCCGCAGTGCCGTGGCGGCATCGCATCGGGCCAGGAACAGCTGTCCCACCCGCTGCTCCAGAGTCATGGAGTCCAGGAGCTGCCGGATGGGGTCGGAGGCCTCCGTTTGGGAAGGAAGCGTGGATGCGGCGGTTTCATCCATCGCCTGTGGAAGCGACGGCGATACTTCTCCGGGAGCCCCCGCGGCGCACCCGGCCAGCATCAACGCCGCAAGAAGAAGACAAATCCATTTCATAGTCTCACCTCGGCGGTCATTGTAGCACAGCCGCCCCGAAATGTCAAAAACCACCCTGCCGACGGAAGTTTACACTTTGTCAAACAATTTCCGGCGAAATATGTTACAATAATACAAAATTTGCTCCTAAGGAGGCTGTTAACCATGCGCACGATTCTGAACCTGAACCGCAAATGGGCTTTCGCAAAGGGGGTTGCCGAGGCGCCTGCCGAAATCCCTCGGCTGTGGGACTTCGTGAACCTGCCCCACACCTGGAACGCCATTGACGGACAGGACGGCGGCGGCGACTATTTCCGGGGCACCTGCTGCTATGCCAAGACCTTCTCCAGAATGGATCTGCCCGAGGCGGAGCGGTATTACCTGGAGATCCTGGGCGCCAATTCCTCCGCCGACGTGGTGCTCAACGGCAAGCACCTGGCCCACCACGACGGCGGCTACGCCACCTGGCGGGTGGACGTTACCGACACCCTGAAGGACGAAAACCTGCTGGCCATTCTGGTTGACAACGCTCCCAACGAGACCGTGTATCCCCAGATGGCGGACTTCACCTTCTACGGCGGCCTGTACCGGGACGTGAATCTGATCTGCGTGCCGCAGTCCCACTTTGACCTGGATTACTTCGGCGGTCCCGGCATCCAGATCACCCCCGTGATGGAGGGCGCGGACGCCAAGGTAGCGGTGGAGGCGTTTGTGACCGGCCGGAAGCCGGGGCAGACCCTGCGCTTCCAGCTGTTCAATGCCGAGGGCAAGGCCGTGGGCACCTATGAGGGCGAGGGAAGCAAGATCAACTTCCGCATCAAGAACGCCCACCTGTGGAACGGCCGGAAGGACCCCTACCTTTACAGCTGCAAGGTGGAACTGCTGGAAAACGGCGAGGTGCTGGACGCGGTTTCCGCCCGCTTCGGCTGCCGGAGCTTCGCCATCGATCCGGACCGGGGCTTCATTCTCAACGGCGAAGAATATCCTCTCCGGGGCGTAAGCCGCCATCAGGACCGCTGGGATGTGGGCAACGCGCTGCTTCCCGAGCACCACAAGGAGGATATGGATCTGATCTGCGAAATGGGCGCAAACACCATCCGTCTGGCCCACTACCAGCACGACCAGTATTTCTACGACCTGTGCGACCAGCGGGGCATGGTCGTCTGGGCGGAGATTCCCTACATTTCCCGCCACATGCCCACCGGACGGGAGAACACCATTCAGCAGATGACGGAGCTGATTACCCAGAACTTCAACCACCCCTCCATTGTGGTCTGGGGCCTGAGCAACGAGATCACCATGCAGGGCGCGGAGGACCCCGACCTGCTGGAAAATCACCGTATCCTCAACGATCTGTGCCACAAGATGGACCCCACCCGTCTGACCACCATGGCCTGTGTCTCTCCCTGCCCCATTGACGCGAAGATTCTGGAGATTCCCGACGTGGTGTCCTACAACCACTATTTCGGCTGGTACGGCGGCGACACCGCCATGAACGGCCCCTGGTTCGACAAATTCCACGCCAAGCACCCGAATCTGCCCATGGGCTGCTCCGAGTACGGCTGCGAGGCGCTGAACTGGCACACCTCCAACCCCCAGCAGGGCGACTACACCGAGGAATACCAGGCGTACTACCACGAGGAACTGATCAAGCAGCTGTTCCCCCGGAAATATATCTGGGCGACCCATGTGTGGAACATGTTCGACTTCGGCTGCGACGCCCGGAACGAGGGCGGCGAAAACGGTCAGAATCACAAGGGCCTGGTGACCATCGACCGCAAGTACAAGAAGGACGCCTTCTATGCCTACAAGGCATGGCTCAGCGACGAGCCCTTTGTCCATCTGTGCGGCAAGCGGTACATTGACCGGGTGGAGGATGTGACCAAGGTCACCGTTTACTCCAACCTGCCCACTGTGGAGCTGTTCGCCAATAGCAAATCCCTGGGCGTGCAGGAGGCGGCGGATCACTTCTTCCGCTTTGAGGTTCCCAACGCCGTCGGGGAGACCCATCTGGTGGCCGTGGCCGGGGACTGCCGGGACGAGAGCGTTATCCGGAAGGTGGCCACCTTCAACGAAAGCTACCGCCTGAGAGAGAAAGGCGCGGTGCTCAACTGGTTCGACATCACCGAGGTGGAGGGTCATCTGTCCCTGAATTCCAAGTTCGGCGACATTATGGATACCCTCCAGGGCAAGATGCTCCTCATGTCCCTGCTCACCAAGAAGATGCCCAAGGGCGACAAAAAGGGCGGCGGCTTTGACATGAGCAGCCTGGGCGGCATGATGGACATGCTGAAGGGCTTCACTCTGCTGCGCCTGACCGGTATGATGGGCACGATGAACGTGACCTTTACCAAGGAAGAACTGCTGGACATCAACGCCAGACTCAATAAGATCAAGGCTCCGAAGAAATAAGCATTTCCCGCGGGACGGCAGATTTTGCCGTCCCGCATTTATGTGTCACAGAAACGGAAATGTGGGTTGCTTTTGGGTTTTGTCAAGAGAAATTGTGGTTAAATCGGCAGCCGATATTTTGTACAAACCGCTAAAATGTGCGGATATTCTCTATTTATAATTGATTTTTGCGCCGTTTCCGAGTAAAATTACAATGTTAAAGTGCTTGCCGGAGGGTAAGCGCGGAATGGAAGTATTCAAGGGAGGAATTCACCAATGAATGAACTGCAGAAAACCATCGGCGAGATCGGCTGCGTGCCGGTTATCAAGCTGACCAACCCCCAGCGGGACGCGGGCCCTCTGTCTGATGCCCTGTGCGCCGGCGGCGTGCCTGTTGCCGAGATCACCTTCCGGGCGGCCGGAGCCGACGAGGCCATGCGCATCATGCTAGAGCGCCATCCCGATATGCTGGTGGGCGCGGGCACCGTTCTGACCACCGAGCAGGTGGACAAGACCATCGCCGCCGGCGGCAAATTCGTCGTTACCCCCGGCCTGGACCCCGAGATCGTGAAATACTGCCAGGAAAAGGGCATCACCTGCTTCCCCGGCTGCACTACCCCCACCGATTACCACACGGCCTATAAGCTGGGCCTGGAAGTGCTGAAGTTCTTCCCCGCCGAGCAGTCCGGCGGCCTTGCCAAAATCAAGGCCATGTCCGCTCCCTTCCCCATGTTTAAGATTATGC
The DNA here is from genome assembly GCA_945836055.1 of uncultured Clostridia bacterium. Classification (GTDB taxonomy): domain Bacteria; phylum Bacillota; class Clostridia; order Oscillospirales; family Oscillospiraceae; genus Faecousia. The sequence continues at coordinate 4,482 of CAMAKJ010000124.1, forward strand.
CCACCGGCGGCGTGAACCTGAAGAATCTGGCGGAGTACGCGGCCTGCCCCGTCATCGTGGCCTGCGGCGGCAGCTACATGTGCCCCGATAAGCTGATCCAGGCCGGCGCCTGGGAGGAAATCACCGAGCTGTGCAGAAAGTCTGTGGAAATTGTTAAGGAGGCAAGAAAATAATGGCAAGAATCATCACCTTCGGCGAGCTGATGCTCCGGCTGCAGCCCTATAACTATGAGCGCTTCGTCCAGTGCGACCATGTGGAATTCACCTTCGGCGGCGGCGAGGCCAATGTGGCCGTGTCTCTGGCGAATTACGGCATGGACGCCGCCTTCGTCACCAAGCTGCCCGCCCACGCCATCGGCCAGGCTGCCGTCAACTCCCTGCGCCGCTACGGCGTGGACACCACGAAAATCGTCCGGGGCGGCGACCGGGTAGGCATCTACTTCAACGAGAAGGGCGCTTCCCAGCGGGGCTCCGTGTGCATCTATGACCGCGCCCACTCCGCCATTCAGGAGGCTTCTCCCTCTGACTTTGACTGGGACAAGATTTTCGAGGGCGCCGACTGGTTCCACTTCACCGGCATCACCCCCGCTCTGGGCCCCAACGTGGTGGAAATCTGCAAGCAGGCTGTCAAGGCCGCCAAGGCCCACGGCTGCAAGATCTCCTGCGACCTGAACTACCGGGGCAAGCT
>CAMAKJ010000125.1 GCA_945836055.1 uncultured Clostridia bacterium
TCCGGGAAACCAGCGAGGGCGGTCTTGCCAAGCTGTACAACCGCCGCAGAGCCACGCGGTAAATCGGCACATTTCCCCCATAGAAGGCAGTCCTGTCTTCTATAGGGGAAATTTTTGTACCCACGAAAATTTCCGGCAGTCCGAATCGGACTGCCGGAAGAATTATATGCTCTTTCGGTTTCTATTCAGTCGCACCCCGAATTCCTCATAGAAAGGATCGTTTACAGCAGCAGTTCGCGTAGGGGCGACCCAAAGCGGTCGCCCGGCGGAATTGAGGTTCGGTTCCGCAAATGCCCGGCGAATTCGTACAGACAGGGAGAATACCTGCCCTTACAGTGTCATGTTGTGCAGGGAAATGCGCCTTCGGCGACGGGCGACCGCTTTGGGTCGCCCCTACGCGGGGGTGTCCGTCATTCAGATAAACGATCATTTACGTGAAATTCTTTGAAGCTGCTGAATCGTTACAAATTTTTATCCCGGGTTAGAATTACATGCAGCTCTTGACTGTGGAAATCAGGATATCCCCCGCCACCACCCGGTCCTCGGCAGCAAAGCCCTGGGCAAAATTGTCGGAGTACAGCACCTGGGCGTTGGGGGGAAATTCATCGTCCCCCTCCCAGACGAGAATCTGCATCCGATAGCCGCCGATCAGGTCAAAGGCATAGCCCGCATCCCCGTGGGGCAGGGGCACCGCCCCCATTTTTTCGCAGGCGGCTTTGAACGCAGCCACCCGGGTTCCGAAGGTAAAGGCCGCCCGGGTCAGCACCCGGCCGGTATAGGGCTTGATGTACATTTCCCCCCAGGGCATTTCCCGGAAGGTTTTCCACTGTCCCTGCCAGGCAACGGCCTTGCTTTCCAGCAGATAGCGCAGCAGAAAGGTCTGGGCGGGTAGGGGCGGCAGGCTGCCGCCGTCCAGCGCCCGGATGGAATAATCCGGGTGGGCAATGGCAAAGGCCCTGCCCAGCAGCTTAACGGTGAACGCTCGGCCGTCCCAGCAGACGTCCGGCAGCCGCGCCAGTGCCTCGTCGGGATTCAGGCTCCGAAACAGCTCGGCGTAGTGGGCGAAGGGTACCTCTTCCTTGTGATTTTCAACTTCCATGGCGTATCCTCTTATTCGTGTAATTCCAGGGGCAGACCGTCGGGGTCCCGGAAGAAGGTCATCCGGCCACCGTTGACGGGGTCCTCCCGAATCGGCTCCGTTTCCACGCCCCGCTCCCGCAGCCAGGCCGCAGCCTGTTCTGCGTCCTCCACCCGGAAGGCCAGATGCCGCAGTCCCAGGGCTTCCGGCTGGGTGGGTCTTGCCGGGGCGTCCGGCTTTGTGAACAGCTCCAGGACCACCTCGCCGCTTTGGAGCATGGTCAGCCAGTCTCCCCGGTCCTCCCGCCAGACCTCCCGGATCACGGAAAAGCCCAGCGTGTCCACGTAAAACGCCTTCGACCGGGCGTAATCGGAGCAGATGATCGCAACGTGATGGGTTTTGGTAAGCATGTTACAGCTCCTGCACGGAATGGGGGAACAAGCTTCTGTCCGTATGGGGCAGGAAGCAGGCCGCCACAAAGGAATCCATGTAACCGGGATAGGTGGAAAGCTCCAGGTAGGTCATGTTGGCGGCCACCTCCGCCGTCTTTGCGGAAGCCTCGTCGCTCATGACCATGGCGTAAGCCCCCGCCAAGGAGGAGTTGCCGATGTAGTGGAACCGGGAAAGCTCCACATCCGGGAACATGCCGATGTTCACCGCGTTCTTCATGTTAATGCCGGAGCCGATGCCGCCGGCGACGTAGACGTTTTCAATGGCGTCCACAGTCATGTCCACGCTCTGCAAAAGCGTTGAAATGGCAGAGAAGATTGCGCCCTTGGCACGGATGAAGTTGTCGATGTCCACCTCGTTGATGGACACCTCCCGGCCGGTCTCACTTTCGCTTTCAAAGGCCAGTACGTAGCGGCCCATGCCGTGGTGATCCCGGCGCACCCGGTCGCCCTCCCGGACGAAGAGGCCCTTGGCGTTGATAATCCCGCAACGGTACAGCTCGGAGATAATGTCGATGATGCCGCTGCCGCAGATGCCCACGGCCTTCTGATCCTTGTCTCCCACGATGGAAACGGTGGGCTCCATGGTCGCCTTGTCGATGGTGCAGGCCTCCACCGCGCCGTCGGTGGCGCGCATACCGCAGGAAATGTCGCCGCCCTCAAAGGCCGGGCCGGCGGAGCATGCGCAGCTCATGAGGAAATCCCGGTTGCCGAAGACGATTTCGCCGTTGGTGCCCAGGTCAATGAACAGGCTCAGCTCGTCCTTGTCCCAGATACCGGAAGCCAGCGTACCGGCGGTGATGTCGCCGCCCACGTAGGAGCCGATATTCGGGGCGATCAGCACCGGCGCCAGGGGACTTGCGGGAAGGCTTAAATCCTGGGCCAGCAGTCCCTCCCAGTGGAAGAAGCTGGGGATGTACGGTTCCATGCGGACGGGCTCGGCGTCCACGCCCACGAACAGGTGGTTCATGGTGGTGTTCGCGCCTACGCTCAGCCGCAGAATCGACCGGCAGGAGATGCCCGCGCTCTTGCACAGGTTGGCGATGATGGGGTTCAGGGTCTCCTTGAGAATGGCATCCTGGAGCTTTTTCTTGCCGCCGGGCTTGCCCTGCTCAATGATCCGGTTGATGACATCCGCGCCGTAGCGAATCTGCCCGTTGCCGGAGGAGCCTTTTGCGAGAATTTTGCCGGTGACCAGATCGGTGAGCACCATGGTCACCGTGGTGGTGCCGATGTCGATGGCGCAGGCGACGATGGCCGTGTCCTCCGGGGCGCAGATTTCCATGCACCGGAAGGTATCGCCCCGCAGCTCGCCCTTGACGCAGACGCGGAAGCTGTGCTCCCGCAGAACGTGCGCCAGCCGCACCATGACGCAGAAGGGAATCTCCACGGTTTCCACGCCCAGCGCGTCCTCCAGCGCCCAGGTCAGACGCTCGTTGTCGGGCATGGTGTCGTTCAGGGTCGGCTCCGCCAGGGTCAGAACCACGGCGCGGAACTTGTTTTCAAAGCGAATACCGCTCTGCTTCAGCTGGCTCTGGCAGGCGTCAAAAATGGCGACCTCCTGAGGGCTGCTCAGGTCGGCGGTCTTCATCCGGGACTGGTAGGCGCTGGCAATGTCCGGGACAAGCACCGTGCAGTCCCCCAGCACCTTGGAACTGCAGCTTAAACGCCAGCCTTCAGCATATTCCTCGTCGGAGATGTGGCGGGTCTGAGGGGATTCCAGCTCGCCCTCCACCAGCTTCACGCGGCATTTGCCGCAGGAGCCGTTGCCGGAGCAGGGGGCGTCAATGGCAATATTGCCCCGCCGCGCCAGTTCCAGCAGGTTGTCTCCGGCGTTGCATTCCATGATAACAGGGCTTCCGCCCTCAATTTGGAAGGTTACTTTCATAGTGGGAAGTTCCTTTCAGATACGGTCAAAAGGTGTATCTCTTTGCGTATTTACAATTCGGTGCGGCGGTTGCCCGCCGCACCAGATTTTCATTCATTGGCTGCAACGGATCGAGCCGAGCGGCACCCAATGGCGTAACGACTATGAATTACAAAGCGCACGCATTGGCCGGCCGCCCTGCGGCCTTACATGAGAGGCTCCATGTTCAGAACGGGATGCCCCTTCTCGGTCAGCCAGTTCAGCAGCTCCTCGCAGTCGGTGGTGACGGTCTCGTCAGCGACCATGTCGGTGAAGTTGTCAATGCCGTACAGCTCCTTGGCCGTGGCGTTCAGGCGCTCGGCAACGTCGTCCTTCAGCTCCTTGGGCATCCAGACAATGCGCTCGATGCCGCCCTCAGCGGCGATGAACTTCTTGGAGGAGATGAAGTGACGGCCGTGACCCATGTAGCCGGGGGTCTGGACACCGCCGCCGGTGCAGGAGGCCAGCTCGCCGAAGGTCATACCGGCGGGGGTCATGCCCTTGTATTCCCGGTTCACCACGATGAAGCCGTTGGACATGGGCTCGATGCCGCAGATGCACTCGAAGCAGCCGCAGGAGGTCATGGGATCCTCCAGAATGGAGTACAGAGTCACGCTCTCCACAGCGCCGTGGGTGGCGTCGGACACGGCCTTGTTCACGGTCTCGTAGCGGCCGGTGCGCTCGTCGATGCAGCCCTCCTTGAAAATGGGCTGGCAGGGGCCGTTGGGGTTCAGCTCATAGGTCGCCTTGGCATCCAGCCAGGAAACCGCGCCGCACAGGCCCAGGCGCTCGGGGGTAACCACGCAGCAGTGGGCAGGGGCGAAGGACTGGCACATGATGCAGGTGAAGTAGCGGTCAACGGCCTCGTCAGTCATGGAAGCCAGACGGTCGTCGCGCTGGTTGTACCGGGGCATGGCGATCTCATCGCGGAACTTGGCAGCCTGCTCGGCGTCGGTAATCAGCGTGACCTGGCACTTGTCCACAACGGCATCGAACTCGTCCATAATCATGACGTACAGCACTTCGGCGAAGTCCTTCAGCCGCAGACCGGCCTCGTAGGCAGCGTTGCTGATACGGATACGCACCTGGTTGCGCTGGCCGGTATGCATGACACCTTCCATGTAGTTGAACCAAGCGTGGAACTTCCGCTCGATAACGGATTCGAAGTCCACCTGCATCTTCTTGCCCGCGACCTCCACATAGGTGGCCAGGGCCAGGTCCTTGGCTTGGTCGAAGTCAGGGCCGACAATGGTGATCTTGTGATCCTCCACCTCGGAAAGCTCCCGCATCACCACCAGCTCGGCAGTGGGGTTCTTGGCGGACCACATTTCGTTGTGCATGTCAGCCTTGCGGATGATTTCACCCTCGAAGGCGGCGGCAAAGGCCACGGGAATGGGCAGCTCCTTGACCTTGATCTTGATGTCCCGCAGCTCCAGAGACTTTTTCACAGTCTCTGCGTGGTCGCAGACGGATTCCAGCGCGCCGGGAACCTGGTTCTCACCCAGATCGATGTCCACCACCACGGGGAAGCCCAGAGCGATGGCGCCTGCGCCGGCGGAAACCACCACGGCGTCGATGGCACCGAAGGTGTTGACGAAGGCGGGCACGCGGTTCT
>CAMAKJ010000126.1 GCA_945836055.1 uncultured Clostridia bacterium
CTGGGCGAGGACACCTCCATCATGCGCACCATCGCCCTGCCCTCCATGCTGGAAATCCTCTCCCGGAACAACGCCTACCACAATAAGTCCGTAAAGCTCTACGAGCTGGCGAAAATCTACCTGCCCGAAAATGGCCAGGTTCTGCCCCAGGAGCCCAAGATGCTGGTTCTCGGCACCTACGGCGCAGGCGAGGCCTTCTTCACCCTGAAGGGCGAGCTGGAAGCCATCTTCGCCGGTCTGCGGCTGAAGAAAGCGGAGTATACCGCCGTAAAGGACAACCCCAGCTACCATCCCGGCCGCTGCGCCAGGGTCACCATTGACGGCGTGGACGTGGGCGTGATGGGTCAGGTGCACCCCCTGGTGGCGGCGAACTACGGCATCGACGCCGACGTCTACTGTGCCGAAGTCAGCTTCACCAAGCTCTTTGACCTGCAGCTGCCCGACGCCACCTACACTCCCCTGCCCAAGTATCCCACCGTGTCCCGTGACCTGAGCCTGGTGTGCGATGAAAATGTCACCGTGGCCCAGGCGGAGGCCGTCATCACCGCCGCCGCCGGAAAGCTGCTGCGGGATGTCAGGCTCTTCGATATCTACCGGGGCGTTGGCGTGCCTGAGGGCAAAAAGAGCATGGCCTTCTCCCTGGAGTTGCGTGCCGATGACCGCACCCTCACCGATACGGACTCCGAAACCGTGGTCAACAAGGTGCTGGCCGCTCTGAAGGAGAAGCTGGACGCCGTTCTGCGGTAAAAATTTCACAATTATTTCCGAATTCAGGGCTTTACACAGTGGCTCAATTCGGTTATAATGACCACATCCCGTTGATAAAAGGAGGCTGAAACCATGACGGACAAGGACACCTTGAAATTCACCGTACCCAGTGACGACAAAGAGAATATGCGGCGTATTCTCCGGAATGTGTATGAGGCTCTCACCGAAAAGGGGTATAATCCCGTGAACCAGATCGTGGGCTACCTGCTGACCGAGGACCCCACCTATATCACCAACTACAACGGCGCCCGGAGCATGATTTGCAAGATCGACCGGGACGAGCTGATGCAGGTGCTGGTACGCGAGTACCTCTTCGACAAAGATTCCGACGCCGAAACCAACTGAGCCAAGGGGCTTTTGCCAAGGCAAAAGCCCCTTAAAAATTGCCGGAAAAACAAAAAATATACAACCCCTTCCGGCAAAACTGTACCTTGACAATCTCATACGTCGTGTCTCCGTCTTTCCCACTTTCAAGATTTTTTCAGGAAAAGTTATGTAACCCTCGTGTTTTGCCGACTGTTTCCAACAAAAAGGCTTGACATTCTCATTACAATGTGTTACAATCCGATTACATTTTCACAGGAGGTACCTATCATGGCTGAAGAAAATGCAGTTCTTATGTATAAAGGACGTCCGCTGATGCGGAAGGACAACTTGATTTACTACGGCTCCATGGCTGACAGTCACATCGTGATGCTTCAGGTTCTGGAAACCAAGAAGCAGGGAGATCTGGACGTGGCCACCCGGGTCTCCGTTCAGCTGCAGCTGACCGACCCCAACGCCAGAAGCCGTGACCGGATCGTGAAAAAGAGCGAAAAAGACGGCCTGTACACCGCCCTGGATTTTGGCTGTGTCTGGCTGGAACGCGCCCTGGCGGGTAAGTAAATTCGCTTTTCCCCGGTGAAGGCCGGGGAACCATTTTGCAGTCTTAACCCAGGCTGCCTACCAAAGACGGAGGCAAACGTATGAAGATCCAAAGAATTCTCTCCCTTGTACTGGCGCTGGTGCTGTGCGTCGGCATGATGACCGTCACCGCGTCCGCTGCAGGTGAAATCATGTACGGCATCGGCTTTGTGAACGCCAGCTCCCTGCGGCTGCGCAGCGAGCCCGACGGAAATTCCGGGACCCTGACCTACGCCCCCCGGAATGACTGTGTCGTGGTCATTGAAAAAACCGGCGACTGGTACAAGGTCAACTACAATCTGCAGACCGGCTACATGCACGCGTCCTATTTAAGCGTTCTGACGAAGGAAAACGCCGAGCTTGGCTACGGCGAGGTCACCGGCAGCGGCGTCAATCTCCGCTCCGGCCCCGCCACCTCCTACGGGAAAGTGGCAACCGCAAACAGCGGCGACAAGTGCTACATTCTCGGTCTGAACGAGGGCTGGTACAAAGTCATTTACGGTGACCGCATCTGCTACATCCGCAGCGACTATCTGAAGCTGACGGAAATTCCCTACGAAAACCAGGCCTCCGCCAACACCCCTAAGTTCTACCGCCAGGGCAAGTCCACCGGCGTCGCCCCCAGTGCCGCAGCTCTGAACGGAACCGCCGGCAGTTCCTCTTCTGCTTCGGCTCCCTCCGTCAGTGGCTCAGCCATCGTGACGGAAGCGCAGAAGTATCTGGGCACGCCCTACGTTTACGGCGGCGCCTCCCCCAGCGGTTTTGACTGCTCCGGCTTCGTGTACTACGTTCTGAAGCAGCTGGGCTTCTCCCCTTACCGCACCCCCGCCGATCAGTACAGTCAGGGCACTTTCGTTGAAAAGTCCAATCTCCAGCCCGGTGACATCGTGTTCTTCGCGAATACATATGCCAGCGGCATTTCCCATGTGGGCATCTACGTCGGCGGCGGGCAGTTCATCCACTCCCCCAATTCCCGCTCCACGGTCTCCTACAGCGACCTGACCAGCGGCTACTGGTCTGAGCACTACTACGGCGCGAGAAGAATGGCATGACTATTTTAAGTTGAAAGTTAAGGAGCTTTCCACTGAAACAGGGCCGGCACCCGTTTGGGTGCCGGCCCTGTTCAGCGTTCCAGGCTGAGGTCGTAGGCAATCCGGGGGGAGCCGTCCGGCTGGTAGATGATGCCGCAGCGCTGAAAGCCCTGCTTTGCTATGGCGGACTGCATGACCTTGTTGTCCTCGTGGGTGTCAATGCGCAGATAGTCTATTTTTTCCTTGCCAAATGCCACAGCGGCAGCCAGAATGCCCCCGGTTCCGTCGGAGGCGATGCGGTGGATGGTTCCGTAGGGACGGCTGGCATGCCATGCTCCGTCATCAATCCGTGCGTAGGTCGAATCGTCGCCAATGAAAAAGTAGAATACGCCGTGAATCCCGCTGTCATTGGTCATGACATACAGATCACCCTGTTCGATGTCCCGTTCCAACTGCGCTTTCGGCGGATGGCTCGTCCCCCACTGATTGGGATTCCCGTGAGCCGCCATAAAGGCCCTTGCGTAGGCATAGATTTCTTCAATCCGCGGCAAATCCTCCCAAGCCGCTCTGCGCACAGTCAAATTCATAAACGCGTCTCCTTTTTCCCTCTGTTTTGGATCATTATAATCCGTCTGCATTGTTTTTGCAACCTTGGCGCATACTAGGGAAGCGAAAGAAGGTGCGATAATGGAAAATTTCAAGCGGGGGCGGCAGAGCTTTGCCCTGCCGGAGCCTCCCGTGATTACCCATTGGGCCAGCGTTGCGGGGAAAAAGGAATCCGAAGGCCCTCTCGCCCATACCTTTGACATCAAATCCCAAGATGCCTATTTCGGTCAGAAAACCTGGGAGCAGGGCGAAAAGCAGATGCAGAAGCTGGCCCTTGGCAAGCTGGCGGAAAAGGCCAGGATGAACCTTTCGGAATTTGACCTGGTTTTCTCCGGCGACCTGCTGAACCAGTGCATTGGTTCCTCCTTCACCCTCCGGAATTTGGGAATTCCCCACCTGGGACTGTACGGCGCCTGCTCCACCATGGCGGAAAGCCTGCTGCTGGCTTCCATGGCTGTGGGCGGCGGCTTTGCGGACAACGCGGTGGCCATGACCTCGTCCCATTTTGCCTCCTCGGAGCGGCAGTACCGCTTCCCTCTGGGCTACGGCGGTCAGCGTACCCCCACCGCCCAGTGGACGGTCACCGGTTCCGGGGCGGCGCTGGTGCAGCCCAAGGGCAAGGGGCCGAGAATTACAGGCTGTACCGTGGGCACCGTGACGGATCTCGGCATCAAGGATGCCAACAACATGGGCGCGGCCATGGCTCCTGCCGCCTACGCCACAATCAAGGCCCATTTTACCGACATGAAGGCCGCCCCGGAGGATTTTGACCTCATCGTCACCGGCGATCTGGGGCAGCTGGGCAAGGAAATGCTTCTGGAGCTGGCAAAGCGGGACGGTGTCAGACTGGGCGGCAAGCTCACCGACTGCGGGACGATGATTTTTGACAATACAAAACAGGATGTCCACGCCGGCGGTTCCGGGTGCGGCTGCAGCGCCATCACCCTGTGCGGGTATCTTCTGGGGCAGCTGAATGCCGGGAAGCTGAAGAAAATCCTGTTCTGCGGCACCGGGGCGCTGCTCTCCCCCACCTCCACCCAGCAAGGGCTGCCCATTCCCGGCGTCTGCCACGCGGTGTGCATCACGGGAGGAAACTAGCATGGATTATGTGAAAGCCTTTTTGATCGGCGGTCTGCTCTGCCTCATCGGTCAGATTCTCATCGACAAAACCAAGCTGACCCCGGCGCGGATTCTGGTCAGCTATGTGGTCATCGGTGTGATTCTGGGCGCGGTGGGCGTGTATCAGCCTCTGGTAGAATTCGCGGGGGCGGGGGCCAGCGTTCCCCTGACCGGTTTCGGCAATACCCTTGCCAAGGGAGTCAAGGAAGCGGTGCAGGAAAGCGGTTTTCTCGGCATCTTCACCGGCGGACTGAAGGCCTCCGCCGGTGGAATCACCGCCGCCATTCTCTCAGGGTTAATCGCCAGCCTGATTTTCAAAGCCAAGGATAAATCCTGATTTTCCGGGCAAGCTATGGCAGCGGTAAGACCGCAAGTTTTTTGTCGGAGGAAGAAAAGATGAATAACCAGAACCAGAATAAGAATCAGAACAGCAATCAGAACGAGAACCGGAACGAAAACCGGAATGAGAACCGCAGCGAAAACAGAAACGAGAACAGAAACAGCCGCTGACACGGCAAACGGGACGCCCC